>JAQVDG010000273.1 GCA_028698395.1 Weeksellaceae bacterium | reverse complement strand
TTATTTGCATCAGCATTTTTTGACACACGGATAGATCCCTTTTGCACAAACATATTATGTAGATTCGTATCATGCACAACACAGATAGCTCCATTTTTTAAAAAAGGTAGAACCATCAAAAAATCAAGCAATTCGCCAGGCAGGACATGGCGAGTATCAAGAATACAAAAATCGATATCTTTTCCAATTTGATCAAGATGAAGAGCAGCAAGGCCACCAGTATATAGTCGCAATTTGTTTTTTAATTCTGGGAAAACTTCTTCAACTACCCAACCCGTCTTTTTTTTCTCATTCCTGTAATATAGGCTGCGATAATCGATACCAAACACTGAAGAATTCAGATTATGCTTAACCTCTTTCAACATTATCGCACAGCAACTGCCCGCCGCAACACCAACCTCTAACAGCTTAATTGGCTTGTATTTTCTTATTAAGTTTTTAACAAACTCAGCTTCCGTTTCCTGCATTTCCAAATAATTAAAAATGAACCTCTCTCTTATTTGATCATAAAAAGCAGACGCTTCTGCATATCGCCAAAAATATTCCGACAAAAACATTTCTTTTTCATTCCACGGCTTGGTCGGACCGCAATAATGAATAATCGCCAATTCTTCGATTTTAGCAAAACTTGCTAATGTTTCTTTATCTTTATAACAAGTCAATTGAAGATTAAATATCTCGGGAACTTCCTTAATAAATCCACCCAAAACAACATTTATCACATCTTGATCAACCCAACGTATTTTATTCGTATTTAGTTTCGTCCACTCAAATAATTTTTTTTCAATAGCGTTTTTTCTCCACTGATATAAATTAATCAACATTAGCCCAGCGTTGAAATAAGGCATTCCTACAGGCATATCTAATCTAGATTGATACTCTTTAGGAGTATTTTTTGTTCTAGAATTAATAACCATTGCCGCATAATTATTGTCGATAGCTGTTTCAAATAATTCAGATAAATCTTTTAAGACGATCATATCCGAGTCTAAATAAATTACCTTGTCGTGCATGGGCAAAAAAGAAGCGAGCTTAAATCTAAAGTAGGTTTCAATCGAAAAATGATCTGAAATGGGACAGTTCATAAAATCTTTCTTATTTACAGAAATAAATTCCATTGAACAATCCTTTATTTTTTTTAATTTTTCGAATTTATTTTTTGTAGCCTGTGATAAGCCAGTTGATAATATAAGAAATTCCAATTCTGTATTTTCCTTTGCATTAGATAAAATAGATGCAATAGTAGTTGTGCAATATGGTGCATATTCTTCATTTGTTGAGAAGACTATAGGTATTTTTGACATCTTCATTGTTTAATTATTAATCTACCTGTGTAATCAATTCTATTGAGAAAAACTTTCTCGTTTATTCCTGTGAAATACTCATCAACTGCTTTTCTAGCACCAGCCCAGTGTCCATAATCGTCAATTATTAAGATGCCTGATTGGGACAAGAGCGGGTATAAATGAACAAGCTCGTGCTTTGTAGATTCATACCAATCAGTGTCTAGTCTTAGTAAGGAAATTTGTTTTGGAGAAAATTCAGGAATTTTATATTCAACTTTTCCCTTTATAAAATGAATATTTTCTTTATTGTAGCCCGTTGAATATAAATTGCTCCTCACTTCATCTTCTGGTGATCGTGCCCATACATGCCCCGTCTTACTATCATCTTTTTGTAAGAGCTCTTTGGCTGAAATTCCGTTTACATCAATATCCTGAACACCAGGCTCACTCATGCCTTCAAAAGTATCATACAGAAATATTTGACGATCATGCTCATTTAGTAACAACAAGACATATGCCATAATCATAGCGCTTCCCCCTTTCCAAGCGCCGCACTCGACAAAATCACCTTCGATATTGTTTTTTATCACATATTTGCAAGCCTCAAACAAAGCAAACGCTCTTTCAATAGATGTCATTGTGTACGGCTTGCATTTTTCGTAGATTTCTTTGAATTCCCGGTTTGAATTTAAATCAGAAAATTGTCGTGAATTATTTTGTCTCATGTTTATTAATAAATAATTCTATATTAGCGCTACAAAGTAAATGTAAATTTTTTCTTATCTTAGACTCTGGCCAATCCCACCATTTTATTTTCAGCAGTTTGGAAATTTGGTCATCCGAAAATCGCTTTCGAATTATTCTAGCCGGAGATCCCGCAACAATAGAATATGGTTCAACATTTTTTGTTACAATGGCTTGTGTTGCAATCACCGCTCCATTACCAACTGTTACACCCGACATAATTGTGGCTCCATAGCCAATCCAAACATCATTTCCGACAATGACATTTCCTTTTGTGGCAGGATGTCCCTTTATGTCCGCAGCTTCTTCCCAAATATTTTTAAAACCTGATCCAGAAAAGGGATAGGTTGAAATCCATTCGACTCTATGATTGCCGCCTAGAAAAATTTTCACTTCTTCAGCAATTGAACAAAATTTACCAATTTTTAGCTGGGTGTCTTCCCCCCAATGCAGTATTTTGGGATGACCGTAAGAAAAATCTCCAACTTCAGCAATATTTCGTTGAATATAACTAAATAATTTGTGTTTGGTATAAATTTTTTCGAAATTTTCTATCATGCTAATGTCATTAAATATTTATTGCAAATGGCAAACAACTAATTCCAGTCATATTTAACTTCAATAGACCCGTGACTGGAGCTTCTGGACACCACTTTAAACTTTTCAGACTTATCTAAAAGATCATAGTTTACTGATGCATTCTGTCCAAACAATCCAACTTTAACAAAATACCAATTTGTTTTAAAAGGAATATTGTTGAAATTTATTTGAAAATACCCACGATCGTAACATTTCTGAATCTCAATGTTATCAATAAAAGTATTAATTCCAAACAAATAATAATTTTCCTGATTATGTATTGTTAACCCAAAATTCAACTCTTTGTCCAAACGATTCCTTTTGAAATACACACGGATTAAAACATCGTCGCCTGTTTGAAATACTTTTTTGAGCTTTCCCTTATTGTCAAGAAAAGCAACGCTCAAAATCTCCGCAATTTTTTCTTTTTTTTGTTTTTTTTCTTGTTCCTTCTTTTGCTCCTTTTCTTGTTCCTTCTCTTGCTCTCTTTCTTGTTCTTTCGCTTGTTCTATTACTTGTTTTTTTGCTCGTTCCTTTTCTTGCTTTATTTCTTGTATTTTTTGTTCTTTTTTTTGTTTATTATTATTTATTTTATCAACAAAAAGTTTTTTTTGTTTTTTTTCTTGTTCAAATAATCTATCTTCCTCGTCTGAGATGTTTTGGCGGATGTATTTATTTCCAACCTCCTCTGAAATTCCTACCATTTCAATTCTTCCATTTCTAAGAAGCATAGCCCGATCACAATAACGCTGGACTGTTTCTATACTGTGAGTAACAAGGATAACTGTTCTCCCTAATTCACGATATTTGTTAAATTCTTCTAAACATTTACCTTGAAAATTACTATCCCCCACTGCCAGGACTTCGTCCATAAGCAGAATTTCCCGGTTGGCATGGACTGACACCGAAAAAGCCAGTCGGGATTTCATCCCGCTGGAATAGTTTTTTATTTGCTGGTCAATGAATTGTTCAAGTTCCGAAAATTCCACGATATCATTGAATTTTTTATCTATTTCTTTTTTTGTCAGCCCCAAAACTGTGGCGTTGAGATAGATGTTGTCCCGACCAGAAAGTTCAGGATTAAAACCGATTCCCAATTCCAAAAAAGGAGCGATTCTACCGTTGATTTTGATGCTTCCAGAATCAGGTTTATAGATATTGGCAAGAATTTTCAAAAGAGTTGATTTCCCCGCGCCATTATGGCCGATGATGCCGAAAAATTCCCCTTTTTTGACTTCAAAGGAAACATCGTCCAATGCTTTGAACTGCTCATAAGATTTTTTCTGCAGGGCGTTGACAAAAGCGCTTCTCATTGAGTCAATTTTTTTGTGAGGAATTTTGAATGTTTTGGAAACATTCCCGACGCTCACGTCAATTTCGCGCGCATCTCCCTGTTTTTTATTTTTTTTCTTTTTCTTTTTACCCATTTTATAAAATCAGCCAATTAGACTTTTTCAGCTACATTAACAATTATTTTTCTGTAAACCCATATGCTAAAAAC
>JAQVDG010000272.1 GCA_028698395.1 Weeksellaceae bacterium | reverse complement strand
TGGTACAAATAATTTACCCAATCCGAAATTGTTTTCTTTTCTTTCCTCGATTCTACGGACTGAATCAGATTTTCAACAAAATAAACAAAACGAGAAGCTTCTAAAGCATCAAAACCTTCAATCAAATCCAAAGGATAAAAACTGTCTTCTCCTTCTCCAAATTCCTCCCCACCACTTATACACAAACCATACATCATCCTTTTTAAACCGTAATTCCAACTGACAAAACCAGAGTCATCTTCCGAATTTTCTTCAATTCCAAACCGAATATTGGCTGCTTTAACCCAACTTCGGATTTTTTCAATTTCAGAAATCCCAAAACGCTTTCTGACAGCAGAAAAGTCCAACAAACTCACTACTTTTTCAGAAGTCATTTGCTGTTCATTCAAAGAAAGAATTTCCACTAAAGCATTGGCAATATTATCGGTTTCCAAATAACTTTCATCAGCAATTGTATAATTGAATTTATAAGGTGAATTATCAAAAACTGCTTTAATATAAGAAGCATACAAGTCAATATCCGTCACCATTACCACAATGTCACGTGCCGACAAATCTTCTTTTTTCTGATCAACAAGATGAACTAAATAATTGTATAAAACTTCCACTTCGCGCACCGGGCTGTAACAAGAATTAACTTTAATGCTCCCATCTTTAATCTGATTCAATGAAAATTCAATATTTTCCTTTTGATTGTGGTAAATCGTATGCTGAATATGATGAAGCAAAGTATCGGTTCTGGGTTCTATAACATTGATTTCAGTATAAGAATTTAGTGTTTCTTCGTTCTGAAAAAGCATCATAAAAGTTTCACTGGTGATTTTTCCCCAAGCAGGCAATAAAGGATTGGCTTCAGAAATTTCATCAGATGAGATTTTGCCTTTAAATTTCAAAAACTCTACTACTTTTTCTGATTTCTCTTCAAACCAATAATCTTCCGGTGCCGGATTTTGAACCAAAAACTGAAGTTCAATTTTATGGGCTAATTTTTCAAAAATATGCAAATGATATTCGGTAATTAAACTCAATCCAAAGAAATAAATCTTAGGTAATTTATTCGATAACCAAGCTATTTTATCTTCCTCTTTAATCGATTCTAAAATAAAATCTCCAATTTCAGTCTTATTGGGGAAATTCTCTTTCGCTGCTTCTTTGGTTTTTTGCCAAAGCATCTTTTGCCAATTTTCAGCTGATTTTAAGCTTTTTAAATCGTATTTTCTTTCTTTTGATTGTGCCCATTCTTCGGTATAAAAAGATTTATTTTCATTCCAATTTTTCATTACATCAGTTCGATAAATCTGATATTGGTCAAAAAGATCGGCTGTTTTTTCGGCTAATGCCATTCTTTTAATGTCATTTTCACCTTCGGAATCCTTGTAATACTCTGCGATTTTAGGAAAATTTTCTGTAAAATCCGGACTTTTCAATAAACTGTACAATAACCAATTTAAATTATGTACAGAAAGCGAATCCCGATAATTCCCACCCAACAATTGAAAAATCGTATGAATCATATCGTTGGGTTTTACAAATTCTATATTAGCCGAAATTCCTATTTCTTCTGCAATACGGTGCTTTAACCAAATATTCATTCCTTCGGTTTGGGTAACAATATAAACCGGGCGAAAAACATTATTTTCAGTTTTAATTTGCTCGCAAATCTCATTTGCAAGACTGTTGAGCGAATTGGAAACTTTCAGTTGAATGGGCATGAATGAATTTCTCTAAATTAAATCAGGCTCTAAGATAAACAGATTTTTTTGTAAATGGAAGATGGATTTTCCGGGTTTTTAATTTTGTCTTATTTGATTTTTAAAATACCTCAAAATACGATACACAAAATCAAACACAACATGCTGATATTCAGTATTTATTTTTAAATAAAAAAAGAGGTTCGTAATAGAAACCTCTTTTAAATCTGTGAGATAAAATCTCATTTTGGGTGGCTGATGGGATTCGAACCCACGACTTTCAGAACCACAATCTGACGCTCTAACCAACTGAACTACAGCCACCGTCTGAATTTGGATTGCAAATATACATTTTTTATTGATTCAAAAAACAAAAAAATCACAACAATCCATCAAAGTTTTTCATTCCCAAATAGTCTTTCACCTGAAAACCTTCACCTGCTTCTGTACCTATGAGCATTCCCAAATCTTTTGCTCTATTCTCGACACTTTCCTGAAAAAGTCGGGATGAAATTGGCGTTTCAGGTTCTTTGCTCTGTGGGTCAAAAAATTGAGTTTTATATGCAAAACAAGCTTGTTTTTTCTTTTCTAAATAACCACTTACATCCAAAATAAAATCGGGTTGAAGCGGATACCATTGTATATAGTGAAAAATATACCGAGGTCGCCATGCCGTTTGTCCGGTTTCTATTTTTACCAATCCGGATAGAAAGCAGGCACTTTCCGTCAAATCAGAAGCTGTTCCATGATCTGTGTGACGATCTTCTAATGCATTTGTCAACACAATATCGGGTTGGTATTTTCGGATATAATGAATCATTTTCATTTGATGTACTTCATCATTAACCAAAAAACCATCTCTAAATCCTGCATTTTCCCGAATTTCTACACCTAAGATTTTAGCTGCATCTGCTGCTTCCTGTTTTCGGGTTTCGGCAGTTCCTCTTGTACCCAATTCTCCTCGTGTTAAATCAAGAATTCCTACTTTTTTTCCATTTGTCACCATTTTGGCAACTGTGGCACCACAACCTAATTCAACATCGTCCGGATGAGCTCCTATGGCTAAAATATCTAATTTCATAATCTTGATGGTATTTTGATTAAATGTGTTTTAATTTATAATAGCTACTGTTTTCTTGAATTCAATTATGGTTTTTCTATCCATTTTGTGATTTTTTTACTATCCGGTTCGGTAATGGAGTAAAAATAATCTTCTAAAGTTCCGTCTTCATTGATGATGTATTTTTGGAAATTCCATTTAACCGTTGAATTTTTCTTACCGTTTAAGTCTTTTTCAGTCAGGAAATTATAAATTGCTGCTTTGTCATTTCCCGTAACTTTTATTTTACTCATCATAGGGAAACTAACACCATAATTCAATTGGCAAAATTCAGCAATTTCCTCATTAGTTCCCGGATCTTGTTGTCCAAAATCATTAGAAGGAAATCCGATGATAATAAAGTTTTGGTCTTTGTATTTTTGGTACAAAGCTTCTAATCCTTCAAATTGAGGTGTAAAACCACATTTTGAGGCGGTATTGACAATTAATATTTTTTTACCTTTTAAATCAGCGAAATCAAATTCATTTCCGTTGATATCTTCCACTTTGTATTCGTAAATTGTTTTCATTTTTTCTTGGTTTTGAGATTGACAACTATTGAAAACTAACAACAGAAGAAATACTGCCAAATTTTTCATTTTTTCTTTTTTTCGTGGTATTTTCTATTTCCAAAATAAGAAATTAGGGTTAATAACAGCATTACAATTGCTGTTACATAAACCCAAAGCGGAATGGGAATCGGATCTCCGGCAGCGTAAGAATGTAATCCTGCTAAATAATAATTTACTCCGAAATAGGTCATAATAATCGACCAGATTGCCCAAAGTGCTCCTACGTTAAATGCCCATCGACCTCTTAATCCCGGAACTAATCGTTGGTGAAGAACAATAGCATAAAACATAACAGAAATAAATGCCCAGGTTTCCTTTGGATCCCAACTCCAATAACGCCCCCAACTTTCGTTTGCCCACATTCCGCCTAAGAAAGTTCCTATTGTTAAAGTAAAAATCCCAATGGTCATTGCCATTTCGCTTACAATCGTTATTTCTTTAATGGATTGTTTAGTTTTGGGTGTTGCTTTGAGTGAAAATAAAATCAACGCAATAATCGCAATTACGGTAGATAATCCCAAGAAACCATAACTTGAAGTGATGATTCCTACGTGAACCATCAACCAATATGATTTTAAAACCGGTTCTAAAGGTGTAATTTGTGGATCGAGCATGGAACCTCGATGAGCAAATCCCATCATAATCATTGCAACCAAAGCTCCAGCTGCCGGAATAAAAGCATTTCGATTTTTGTATAAAAGTAAACCGGAAAAAACACCTACTGCCGAAATGAAAACGATGGCTTCGTA
>JAQVDG010000008.1 GCA_028698395.1 Weeksellaceae bacterium | reverse complement strand
TCTTATTTTTAACATTTAAATTTATTCGTTTTGTTTTTTAGGTGAAAAATCATCGGGCGAAGGTAAAATCCAGTTTTGATGTCCAAAATAACTCCATTTTACTTCGGTTAAATCAACAGAATTATCAATATAATCAAAAAACGGACTTTGATTAACTGCTATTTTGGATTGTACAAAAACTCCGATTTCTTTTCCTTTTTTAGCATATTCTTTTTTTAAATAGTGAGAAAATTGCCAAATCATATCCGGATGAGTAGCTACTCTACTGATTTGAAGAGGTGTCATGAATTCATTTAGATTTACTAAAGAACGATTTCCGGTTTCTTTGTCCAAAATAAAGAAATGTGTAGTTGCCGATTTACTGCGAAGCATCATTCGCCACGAAAGTCGATGTCCTTCTTCTGTCCAAAGAACATCGCCCGGAATCAACCAATGTCGAACCGGTAAATAGCTTTGCCAAATGAAATAAAATACAAAAACAAAACTGAAAATTGTTTTTCCTTTTTTATTTGTGTGTTCACCAAAAGAACTGGGTAGATAGGTTGTTTTTTTAGGAAAAAACACATTTCGGATTTGTTCAGGAGAAAAGAAAAAAAGGCACATCGCTAAGGCAAAATAAGGAAAAATACCGATGTGCAGAGTGATGGAATTGAATATATGGAAAAATAAAGCCATTAAAAAAGCAAAAATTCGGGTTCGTTTCCAAAAAAGTAAGGGAACAATGAGTAAATCAAATCCAAATCCCAAATAGGCCATGATTTTAGCAAATTCGCGCGAATAGACAAATTCAGTCAAAACATCCCATTCAATGTTTTTTTCAATCCAATGAGCTGTGTTTTTATAACGAATCATGAGAAAATCACCTTCCATCCATCCCGGATATAATTTTGCCAAAGCGGCAAAAGTGTAAACCAAAAACAGTTGAACAATGAAAAGTAAACGTGTCCATTGATAAGTAAATTCCGAACGTAATTTCGGCCAAAGTAATACATCAACTGCTTTGTAACGATTAGCAGGAATAAAAACCATAGCCCAAGCAACCAACATTAGTAAATAATAATGGTTGTTGTAATGTTCTTTTTGCATGAAATAAACCAATGACCAGCCCAAAGCGAAAAGGAAGGAAGAAACTTTATAAAAAGCACCGACAGTAATTAGTAAACCTAAAAAACCTAAAAAAATATAGACATAATACATGTTTTCACCCAATAAAAACCATGTCCATTCAAATCCGATAAAACAAAAAGTGAATTTTGGTTCAACGAAAGTTTCTTTTACCCAACCGGTAGCAATGGCTCCCCAACAGTCAATCATAGCAATTAAACCGAATAAAATTCGGAAAATGGTGATTTGAGAATTGTCGATTCGTCGAAACAGAAGATTATTGAGCATGAGTTATTCTTTTAACAGTGCTTCATCGGAAACAAATTTACTCTTTTTTGTGAAGAGTAGAATTTTTCTTTTATTCACTTTGAATGATTTCTTGTAAAACGCTTAGTTGACCGTCAATTTTCACTTCTTTGGGAATTTGCAGTTGTAGAATTTCAGCAATTAAAGGATAAATATTCACATTGTCAAATGAAGAAATTAGTTTGTTTTTTTTGAAATTCGGTCCCCATGCGATAAAAACAGCTTTCATTTCCGGAATTTGAGTAGCATCAAAACCGTGTTTCCCCGGTGTTGGAGTTCTGCGATTGGGGTCAATAAAAATTTTATTTCCATTTGGAATTAGAATCAAATCGCCAATTCGTCTTGTTTCGTCTTCCCGACTGCTGAAATGCAAGTGCTTAGGTGTTTTATTTGCCAAGTAAACTTGAAAATCCTTACTTTTTAGTTTTTTTAAATTTTTATAAAGCGGACGTATATCTTTTGTGTTTTTTGCTGTAATTCGGGCAAAAGTATTACTATTAATCAAAGTGAATTTCGTTTCATCAATCGGCGGTAAATAAAGATAATCTTCTTCATCAACCTGGATCATTCCATGGTCAGAAAGTAGTATGAAATTGATGGGTAAATTTAATTTATTCAATTCATCAGTCAATTTTTGAATGGCGGTGTCAATATACAAAACTGCATCTTGTGTTTCTTTAGCATCCGGTCCGAAACGATGCCCGGCATGATCGACTTCAGGAAAATAAAGTGTAATGAAGTGAGGACGACTTTCTTCGGGCAGAGTAAGCCAATTTTTAATGATTTGAATTTTGTCATCATCTGAAAATTTTTCGTGATAGGAATACCAATAGGTCGGACGCATTCCGTCGATTTCACTTTCAGAACCGACCCAAAACAAACTGGCGGCCAACATTCCATTTTGTTCAGCCAAATTCCAAAGTGGTAAACCTTTGTACCAACTTCCATCTTTTATGGATTCAGAACCAATACGATAGGTTTCGTTTCGTTCAGGATCATAAAAAACATTGTCCACAATTCCGTGTTTTGAAGGATATAAACCGGTTGCTAAAGTGTAATGATTGGGAAAAGTCAAAGAAGGAAAAGCAGGATACATTCCGTTTTTTGCCCAAACATTTTCAGAAGCTATTTTTTGGATGTTTTTTGCATTGTATTGTTCAATATAATCGTAACGAAAACCATCAATTGAAATTAAAATTACATAGGGTTTTTCATAGGTTTGAACTGTATTTTTTCGTTCGGGGACTACTTTTTGAGTGGTGTCAACTTCTTTTTTTTGCGCAGTCAAATAGGACAGATTGACACATAAAAAGAATAAACAAAACAAGAGAGACCGGTATTGATTTTTCATTTTTGTAAAATTAAAAAACGAATGTACAAAGGATTATTTAAAAGATTAAGTTAAGAGAGATTTTGTATATTTGAAATTAAAATAATTACACTGACAGGCACATTTTATGAGTAATTCCATTAGTAGTAATCAGAAAGGTATAGAAAAAATGAAAATAGTTGGTTTGACCGGTGGAATTGGCTCAGGAAAAAGCACGTTTGCCAAATGGTTTTTAGAGAAAAACATTCCGGTTTATGATTCGGACAAAGAAGCGAAGGATTTAATCAATCAAAATGAAGAAATCAAATCCAAATTGAAGCAGTCTTTTGGAGAAAAAACCTATGAAAATGGAGAATACAATCGAAAATACGTGGCTGAACTCGTTTTTAAAAATCCGGAAAAACTAAAAAAATTAAATAAAATTGTTCATCCGGCGGTTTTTGAGCATTTCCAAAATTGGCTTAAAAATCAAACTGTTGATTTTGTGGTAAAAGAAGCAGCGATATTATTTGAAAGTGGTTCTTTCAAAGATTGTGATTCGATTATTTCCATTATTTCTTCGGTTCCGATTCGTGTGGAAAGAATAAAAAAAAGGGATAACAGTAGTGAAAATCAAATCAAAGAACGAATGGAAAATCAATGGACAGATGAACAGCGGATTCAACATTCAGATTTTGTTGTAGAAAATAATTCCGATTTAGAGCATTTAAAATCAGAATTTGAAAAAGTATGGAAAGAATTGCAAAAAAGATATTCATCCTATGAAGATTCTGAAAATAAGAAATCCTAAATTTGTTCCAGTTAATTTATGAAAAAAGGATTTAATAAAATTTTGATTGTACTGATGAGTGTAGCACTCTTCGGTTTGATTATTATCCAATTTTATTGGACACAAAAAGTCTTTTTGTCCCATACAGAAGAATTCAATGGTAGAGTTTATCAGGCTTTGAATGCAACAGCAGAAGAAATTAACCAATTGGAATTACAACAATACTATGCTCGTTTTGAGAAAGTTAAAAATGACTTTGAGTCTTCTGTTGATAAACCACAAGTGATGTCTTCTCAATTAATTCAAGATTCTGCCGGAACAACTTATATCACGATGACCCGTTATATTTTGGAACGCTCTGTGCTTCCGATTTCAGGAAAATACAACGATAGTCTAATTAGTGCCAGTTTATATTCACAGGAAAAAACAGTACGAATTCCAAAAGATTCAGGAGCAAATATCATTCAGAATTTAACTTTGGATACAGAGGAAAATTTCAAAAATTCAACGTTTACAATTGAACGATTGGCTCGTTTGGATGCCGGAAATCGTCCGATTGAAAATCGTTTGAACTTCAAAATATTGGATTCAATTTTCACCAAACAATTACGAATACGAGGTGTACAATCTCATCCTCAATTAGCTGTTTTAAAGTCAGATTCTACTTTAACTAAGATAAAAAGTGAAGAATTTCAACTGAAAAACAAAGAATATACAACTCCGATTTTTTATGATAATGAAAATCAACCGGAATTCTTACTTTCTACTTATTTTCCGGATAAACAACTTTCGATTTTAGTGCCGATTATTCCCATAATCATGCTGACAATTATCTTTACGATTATCATTATTTCGGTTTTTTCATTGGCGATTTATTATATGCAATTGCAACGAAGTATTTCAGAAATCAAAACTGATTTTATCAACAATATGACGCATGAATTCAAAACACCAATTGCAACGATAAACATTGCTTCCGATGCGTTGAAAAATGATAAAGTAATCAGCGATCAAGAGCGAATTCGTTATTATGCCGATTTGATAAAACAAGAAAATAAACGCATGAATACTCAGGTTGAAATGGTGCTTCGAATGGCGAAATTGGAAAAAAATCAAATAGATATTCAAGTACAGGAATTCAATATCAACGATTTGGTTCATAAGAGCGTAGCCACGATGCGTTTTATAGTGAATAATTTGAATGGCACTATTTTTGAGGATTACAGAGCGAGTCGTTCCATAGTTGAAGGTGATATTTTCCATTTAGAAAATGCTTTGAACAATATTTTGGATAATGCCCGGAAATATTCCAAAGAAAAACCACAAATTTATGTTAGTACTTATAATGAAGACGATAAAGTTGTCATTGAAGTACGCGACCAAGGTGTGGGAATGTCAAAAACAGTTTTGCGAAAAGTTTTTGAACAATTTTATAGAGAAGAAACCGGAAATATTCACAACGTAAAGGGACATGGACTCGGATTGGCTTATGTCAGAAAAATTGTTGAATTACACAAAGGTGTAGTTTATGCAGAAAGCGAACAAGAAAAAGGAAGTGCTTTTTTCATAAAATTACCGGTAAAAAAAAATAGAAAATGAACGATAAACAAAAACTTCTATTAGTTGAAGACGACCCAAGTTTTGGAGCTGTCTTAAAAGATTACCTCATCATGAATGATTTTGATGTGGTTCATGCCATTGACGGAGAAGACGGTTTAATGAAGTTTAAATCAGGTGATTATGACTTATGTGTTTTGGATGTAATGATGCCGAAAAAAGATGGATTTACTCTTGGGAAAGAAATCAAAGAAATTAAAAGTAACCAACCAATTATCTTTTTAACAGCAAAAAATATGCGGGAAGATGTATTGCAAGGTTACAAAATCGGGGCAGACGATTATATTTTGAAACCTTTTGATTCTGAGGTTTTATTGTACAAAATCAGAGCCGTTTTGCAAAGACATTCTTCTGAAGAAGAGAAATTTGAACAAGAAGAATTTCGAATCAGTAATTTTTATTTTAATGCAAAATTACGCCAATTGCAAATCGGAAAAACCTCCTATAAATTATCGCCAAAAGAAAGTGAATTACTTCGTTTACTGACTATTTACAAAAATGATTTAATGCCACGCGATGTAGCTTTGACACGAATTTGGCACGATGATAATTATTTCACATCTCGAAGTATGGACGTGTACATTGCGAAATTGAGAAAATATTTAAAAGACGACCCAAAAGTGGAAATTGTAAATATCCACGGAGAGGGCTTCCGTTTATTGGTTACGGATTAAACCAAAGTTATAGAAATTTTATGTAAAATCCCTTTTTTGTACATTGTGCCAAAAAGGGATTTTTTATAAACTTTGACTGATTAGAAATTTTTGTAAATTGTTCGATAAACAATACCTTTGAACATCAGAAATCTTTTTGATAAATGACAAAATATTTACTCTTTTTAATTTTTAGTTTTGGACTTTTAAATCTTCAAGCACAAGGGAGAATCGATACTTTGGATATTGAAAATTACCAAATTAAAAAATTAAAAATCGACCCGAAATTAGAAGAAATTTCTTCTTTGGTAATCTACAAAGAACATTATTGGGGAGTAAATGACAGTGGAGGAAAAGCCGAATTGTATAAAATTCATCCAAACACCGGAAAAATCGTCCAAACTGTACAAATTTCCAATGCAAAAAATGTTGATTGGGAAGAAATTACTTTCAGTGATGACTATGTTTTTATTGGAGATTTTGGAAATAATTTAGGGAACCGAAAAGATTTAAGTATTTATTATTTCCCAATTCAAAAATTAGACAATATTAATCGTGAATTTTCAGTAGAAGCAGAAAAAATAGAATTTTATTTTCCGGAACAAACTGAGTTTAACCCGGGCAATAAAAAAACAAACTTCGATTGTGAAGCCTTCTTTTTTTATAATGGATTATTACATTTATTTACCAAAGAATGGACAAATTTAGCGACAACCCGTTATACTTTAGAAGTTAAACCGGGAACACAAAAAGCAATTAAAAGCGAAATATTTGAAACCAATTATTTGGTAAGCGGAGCCACGATTGATCCTCATCCGATTTCCAATACACACGGATTTTATTTGATAGGCTACACACCGGATGGATTTGCTTTGATTTCCGGATTTTCATTGTCAAAAAATGAAAAAAACCATCTATTTTCCGATAAAATAAACAAATTCAGTTTACCGCTTGGTTTTGTTGCAGAATTAGGGCAGACAGAAGGAATTGCCATAAAACCCGATCAACCCAATATTATTTGTTACAGTGCCGAAAAATTTAAATACAAAAATTTTTTGGCAGAGCAAAATATCCAGTGTATTCATTCTTTAGCTCAATAAATTTTGAAAAAAACAATCGAACATATTAAAGCACCGATTTCTCAAGAGATGAAACTTTTTGAAACGAAGTTTTATCAATCCATGAAAAGTAATGTGCCACTTTTGGATCGGATTACGCATTATATTGTTCGGCGAAAAGGAAAACAAATGCGGCCTATGTTTGTTTTTCTTACAGCAAAATTAACCGGTGAATTTCAAGAAAAAACCTATCGTGCTGCTGCTTTGATTGAATTAATTCATACTGCAACTTTGGTTCATGATGATGTGGTGGACGACAGCGATATGCGACGTGGTTTCTTTTCATTAAATGCTTTGTGGAAGAATAAAATTGCCGTTTTGGTGGGCGATTATTTATTATCCAAAACCTTGATTCTTTCAACCGAAAATGAAGATTTTGATTTGCTGAAAGTGGTTTCGGTGGCAATTCGGGAAATGTCGGAAGGTGAACTTTTACAAATTGAAAAAGCCCGCCGATTGGATATTACAGAAGAGGTTTATTTTGAGATTATCCGGCAAAAAACAGCCACTTTAATTGCTGCTTGTTGTGAATCGGGAGCGCGTTCAGTCGGAGCTTCTGATGAAATTTGTAAAAAAATGAATCATTTTGGAAATTTAGTGGGAATAGCATTTCAAATTAAAGATGATTTGTTTGATTACACCAGTTCTGATTTTATTGGGAAACCCGTAGGAATCGACATTAAAGAGCAAAAAATGACTCTTCCGCTGATTCATGTGCTCAATAAAGTGTCTGAAAAAGACCGGAAATGGTTGATTAATTCAGTTAAAAGACACAACAAAAATAAAAAAAGAGTAAGAGAAGTAATTCAGTTTGTGAAAGATAATGGAGGAATTGAATACACTCAAAAAATCATGCAGGAATACAGCACAAAAGCTTTGGCAATTTTGGAGGATTTTCCAAATAACGAGTACAGAGAAGCTTTGGAAACTATGGTAAATTATGTAATGGAACGTGAAAAATAATTTTCCTGTTTTCTGAAATACATCATTTTATTTTCCTAAAATCGTTAAATTAGCCTGATAAAATGAGAATATGCGTCAAAAAACGATTTTATTTCTTCTTATTGTCCTTTCTTTAGGATTTGGAAAGCTAAATTTTGCTCAAGAAAAATCGTTTTCTATTTCTTCTTATTCGCATTATGTGATGGATTCTTTGACTTCTGATGTTTTTGCGGGACGTGGTTATATTGATAATGGAATGAATCGGACGGCAGATTTTATTGCAAATGAATTCCAAAAAATGGGTTTAAAAAAAGTAGGAAATTCGTATTTTCAGGAATTTACCATGCCGATTAATGTAATTGAAAATGCAGAATTGACGCTAAACGGGAAAAAATTGAACTACGGAATTGATTTTATTGTTCATCCGGGTTCCAAAAGTCAAACGCACCAAACCAAAGAAATTTATACTTTTTCACCAACTGATTTTGAGGTTGCACTTTCTTCAGAAACGGCTCTGATTGAATTTATTGAGCGTGATATGCGTTTGCAAAACAATAAACATCTTGTTTTTCCGCCCCATACATTTGAAGTGGATTCACTTCGGATTTATTATAAAAACTGGCCATTTTTTTATCGACCCGATGAAAATGAAAATCGCTCTATTTTCTTTTTTACAGAAGAAAAACTGACTTCATTTTTATCTCAAGAGCCAAAAGAAATTTCAAAATTTTATATTCAGTCAAATCATTATAATAAAAATTTAAACCTTGATAATTACTTAATTGAAAGTACGTTTTATCCTAATTTCAAAACTAAAAATGTAATTGCACAAATTGAAGGAGAAAACAAGGATTCTTTGATTGTTTTAACGGCACATTTTGATCATTTAGGAAAGGTAGGAACCACCATTTTTTATGGTGCAAGCGATAATGCAAGTGGAACTGCTTTTCTGTTGGAATTAGCTAAATATTACAGTCAGAACACACCAAAATATACCACAATTTTCATTGCTTTTGCAGCAGAAGAAGCGGGTTTAGTCGGTTCGGAATATTTTGCTGAACATCCTTTAATAGAACTATCCCGGATTAAGTTTCTATTAAATTTTGATATTATGGGAGCAGGCGAGGAGGGAATTCAGATTGTAAACAGTTCCATTTTTACTAAAGAATTTGAATTGTTGAAGCAAATTAATGCGAGTAAAAATTATACGCCTCAAATCAAAAAAAGGGGAGAAGCCTGTAATTCTGATCATTGTCCGTTTTACCAAAAAGGAGTTCCGTCTTTTTTCATTTATACTTTAGGCGGGCCGGGATATTATCACGATCCTTTGGATGATTTCTCAACGTTAAATTTCCATGGGTTTACTTCTTTACAAGCGTTGGTAATTGATTTTTTGGAGGTTTTATAAAAGTATAAATCTGAAAAAATTTAAAAAAGATTAAGAGCCTGTTTAAATTTATGTCGTAAGAATGTTTATAGCTTATTTTTGAGTGTTTGAGATTAAGAGGGAGAAACGTAGTTTCGGATAAGAAGGCAAATTTTTAAAGGATAGCAAAGCTATCGTTTCAAAATTTAACGAAGTTGTAACCAAAAAAAGGCATAAACAAATTATTAGATAATTTTTAAACAGGCTCTAAGTAAGGATAAAATTATTGAAATAGAACAGAAAAGAAGTATTCTTCCTACTTTCTTTTCATCAAAGGCACTGTACTACAAGCTTCACCAAACATCAACGATTGAACAAATGGAGAGATTTTTTCAATCAATTGTACATAAGCCGCTTCCGGAATTTGTCGTTTACTACAACCTTTAATCATCACTTTTTTATTTTCATACAGCTGAATATCCAAATTTGCTATCACATCCTGAAAAATACTCACCTCTAATTCTTTTAAATTTCCTTTTGTGATTTTTTTAGCAAAAGGAGTCAAATAAGTCGCAACCAACAAATAAGCCCAAGCCGGAACAATAGTGTCCACCGAGCAATCTATTGCTACGTAAGCATTTCGGTAGTATTCCCAATCGTGTTTTTTCAAATCTTCTCTGAATTCTTTCTCTTTCAAAATCAGCTCTTGAAATAAAAAATCTTTTAAATCAAACTGAATTCTTCTTCCTTCCGGATAAAAATCCTCCAAATCCAATGTTGTCAGTGCGCTTTTCGCCACTTTATTTACAATTTCTTCCATCACAATTTTTATCTTTGTTTCCAGATTACAAACTTACAAAGTAAAAGTGAAATACTACATCATAGCAGGCGAAGCTTCGGGCGACCTTCACGGTTCTAATCTGATGAAAGAATTGAAAAAATTAGATGAAAATTCTGATTTTCGATTTTGGGGCGGCGATTTGATGCAAAAACAAGGTGGAACTTTGGTTAAACATTATCGGGATTTAGCTTTTATGGGTTTTTCCGAAGTTATTTTGAATTTAAAAACCATTTTGGGCAATATTAAATTCTGTAAAAAAGATATCGAATCTTTCCAGCCGGACTGTGTTATTCTCATTGATTATCCGGGGTTTAACTTACGAATTGCTGAATTTGTACATCGTTTAGGAATTAAAGTGTTTTATTATATTTCACCTCAAATTTGGGCATGGAAAACCGGAAGAGTTCATTCCATCAAAAAATTTGTAGATCAAATGTTTGTTATTCTTCCTTTTGAAAAAGATTTTTATTCTAAATACGATTATTCTGTTGATTTTGTGGGACATCCGCTTTTGGATGCATTGAAAGATTTAGCTGATTTGGATAGTGAAAAATTCAAACAAGAAAATCAATTGGACAATCGGAAAATCATTGCTTTACTTCCCGGAAGCCGCAAACAGGAAATCAAAGTAAAACTTCCGTTGATGCTATCCATAGCAAAAGATTTCCCGGATTATCAGTTTGTTATTGCCGGAGCTCCTTCACAAGAAGAAGAATTTTACAAAAAAACGGCACAAGATGATGTAAAAATTGTATTTGGAAAAACGTATGATTTAATCCGAAGTGCTGAAGCTGCTTTGGTTACTTCCGGAACGGCTACTTTAGAAACAGCTTTACTGAACACACCGGAAGTCGTTTGCTATAAAGGAAGCCGGATTTCGTATGAAATCGGAAAAAGAGTGGTGAAATATGTGAAATTCATTTCTTTGGTCAATTTAATTATGGATAAAGAAGTAGTAAAAGAATTGATTCAAAATGATTTAACCCCTAAAAAATTACAATCAGAATTAACTCAGATTCTGAATGAACCTAAGCGAAGTCAAATTTTGGAAGAATATAAAAAATTACGACAAAAACTCGGAGGAGCAGGTGCATCACAACGAACAGCAGAGCAAATTTTCGCACAACTGACAAAAAATAATCTTTAATTTACTTTCAACTAAGTCTTTTTTTAATTTTCAATGAAAAATAAATATGTCACAAGCTAAAAACTTTTCTATTCTGAATGAAAAAATCCGTCCCGGCGAAACTCGAACTTTACAACTTAGAATTGCACAACTCCATACGATGACAGAATTAAATATTCCCGTCATTGTTTCCCATTCTAAAAGAAAAGGACCTGTTGTTTTACTTAGCGCAGGTATGCATGGCGACGAACTTAACGGAGTGGAAATTATTCGGCAAACTATTCGTTCCGGACTCAATCAACCTCAAAAAGGAACAATTATTTGTATTCCGATTGTCAATGTTTTTGGATTTGTTAACCAATCCCGTGAATTCCCGGACGGACGAGATTTAAACCGTGTTTTTCCGGGAAATGAAACCGGTTCGTTAGCAAGTCAGTTTGCTTATAATTTAATGACTCATATTATCCCAAAAGTGGATTATGTGCTTGATTTCCATGCTGGTGGAAGAAGTCGGTTTAATGCAGCTCAAATTCGGATTGAAGAAAATAAACCGGAATTAGAAGAAATTGCTCATACTTTTCAGACTCCTTTCTTATTGTATTCCAAAAATATAGAAGGTTCATTTCGAGAATCTTGTGACAAATTGGGTGTCAAATATTTATTGTTTGAAGGCGGGAAATCTTTGGATATTAATCAGGATATAACACAATCCGGAATCAATGGAATTAAACGTTTTTTACAGTATTTGAATATGCTAAACTCTGATTTTCAGGTAGAAGAAGCTGACCGAAGCATGATTTATATTCAACAATCTTCTTGGATTCGTGCCGATTCTTCCGGAATGTTCAGAAGTAGTACTCCTGTTGGTTCGTATGTTGTTGAAAATCAGGAAATAGCTTATATTACAGATCCTTATGGCTCGTTTGAAACTCCGGTTTTAGCACCTCATTCGGGTTATATCATCAATGAAAATCAAGCTCCCATTGTTTTTCAAGGTGATGCTATTTTTCATATTTCAACCAAATTAAGAGAGGAAGAAGTCTGAAGCTCTACTTAAATTATGAAATTTAAAACATTCTGATTCGCTTTAACAGAAAGCATTTCATTGATTTTAATCTATTTGGAAAAAAATAAAAGAAAATTCACTTTTATTAGTAAAAAAAGTTTTTATTCTAACTTATTTAATTTAGATTTGCGACTGTAAAAGCTATTGGCTTTTCATAGGTTTAGGTTAGTTAGAAGTTAGCTTCATAATTTATGATTATGAAGCTACTTTTATTTATATAATTTAGAATATTTTACTTCAATTCTTTATAATATTTTCTTTTGAATAGAAAATATTGAAAAGGCACCCATTTTTTATGAAAATAATCGGGTTTTCCAGCTTTTCGGTTTTTCAAATAAACCGGCAGACGTTTGTAAAAATCAAAGTGTGAACGAACAATTGCCCAACAATGTGCCCAACTTTCATAAAATAAGAAAACAATTCCGGTAATTCCATCTAAACTTAAACGAGTGAAAATCAAAGGAAAACCCCAATATGCCGGAAGGTTTTTTGCTAAAGTTCCTAAACTATTTCTGAAATTTAAATATGTTTTTTGAGGATTATTTGACTTTAAAGTTCCACCTCCTAAGTGATAAACAGTTGATTTTCCGCAATAATAGATTTTTCTTTTGGAATTATTTAATCGCCAACACAAATCAATTTCTTCCATGTGAGCAAAATAACTTTCATCAAATCCATTTTGCACAATAAAATCTTCTACTCGAATAAAAAAACAAGCTCCACTCGCCCAAAATACCGGAAGTATATCATCATATTGTCCTTTATCTTCTTCCAAAGTCCAAAAAATCCGTCCACGACAAAAAGGATAACCCAAATTATCTAGAAAACCACCGCCGGCTCCGGCGTATTCAAAGTAGTTTGGATTTTTATAATCTAAAATTTTTGGCTGGACAACTGCAATTTCTTGATTCGTTTTGAATAATTCCAGAATTGGAGGTAACCAGTTTTCGCTGACTTTCACATCTGAATTCAACAAACACAATACATCCAATTGAAATTCTTTTAAAATTGATTGAATACCACGATTATATCCTTTTGCAAAACCTTGATTTTCTGGATTTTGAATGATTTTAATTTGAGGAAATTGTTTAATTAAAAAATCAATCGAATCATCAGTAGAAGCATTGTCAATCACAAAAATTTTAGCTTCTTTTGAATGTTCCACAACAGAAGGTAAAAATTCTCCCAACAGTTTTTTTCCGTTCCAATTTAATATGATGATACCGGTTTTCAATAGTCTATTCCTTTTTTAAATTTCCATCGTTTATGACTCCAAAGCCAATTTGCAGGATCTTCTTTTAAAGTTTCTTCTAATTTTTTGAAAAATTTCTGAACCACTTCCATCGGTTGAAATTTTTCCTGATCCGGATAAATCCGTTCAAAACTTGTATGATAATAACCTTGTTTAATTTTAACCGTTTTACAAAAAATAACAGCCATGTTTTTCTTGGATGCCATTTTGTCAAACCCAGTAAAAACAGGCGTTTCCTGATTTAAAAACTGAATACCTGTACGAACGGCTGAGCGTTTGGGACTTTGGTCGGCAACAAATAAATACGTTTGCTCTCCATCATTTGGAGCTGCCAACATATAGCGAGCTGTATCCTTCATATCCAAAGGGATTGTTCCAAATTTCCCTCGAATTGCATTAATTTGTTTATTCCAAAATTTATTACTTATTTTATGGTAGATTGCCAGCGTATTTTTTGTTTGTAAATGTTTGACCAATCCAATGAACCATTCCCAATTAAAAATATGACCCGCCATCAACAACACATCCTTTCCTTCTCGTTTACAATCCACAAAAACCTCCAAATTGGAAAAAGTGTGCCGCTGCTCTAATTCAGAAGAAGAGATTGAAAAGCATTTTAAAGTTTCAACTAAATAATCTGAAAAATTCTTATAAAACTGCTTCCGAATGATTTGAATCTCAGTTTTGGATTTTTCGGGGAATGAATTTTTCAAATTCCGTACAATTACTTTTTTTCTGTATCGGATTATATAATACAGAAAAATATACAAAATCTTTGAAAAACCGTATAGTACTCCCAATGGAAGCAAAGAAAAAAGGTATAAAATTCCATAAAGAATCTGATACATGGACAATAAATTAGTGGACAAATTTACGTTTTTCTTTTTACTCAATTGACTTGATATTTTATATCCCTTTCATTCGATTCTCATGAAAAATAAAATAAAACGCCAAAAGCTGTCTGATTTTTGTATTTTTAGCTCAAATTTTAGGCAATGAAGGAAACAAATAAAAATGGATTACTTTCCGAAAATGTTGAGGAATTTTTAAAGGAGTATTACAGTCGAAAAGCGATGGATTCAATAAGCTTATTGGCTCAAAGTGGTTCTTCACGGAAATATTATCGTTTTTATCATAAAGAAGAAAGTTTTATTTTGACTGAAAGTAGTAATTTAGAAGAAAATAAAACCTTTTTGTATTTCACTGAGCATTTTTCAAAAATCATCAATAATTTACCTACAATTAAAAAAGTAGCAGATGACTTTAGTCTGTATGTTCAAAGTGATTTGGGAGATGTTTCACTCATGGATTTATTGGAAAAAGACAAAGAAAACTCCAAAATTCATTTTGAAAATGCCATTAAGAAATTAGTGCAAATGCAAGTTTTAGGACATCAAAACTTGGATTATTCACAGTGTTTCAGTTATCCGAAATTTAATTCTTTAGTGGTTTTGAGAGATTTGTTTTCTTTTAAAAATTATTTTCTGAATCTTATAGGAATTGAATTCAATCATGGAAAATTATTAATGGATTTTGAACGGTTTGCTCATGATTTTGAAAAAATCACATTTCAATATTTTGTTTTCCGAGATTTTCAATCCCGAAATATTATGATTTTTGAAGATAAACCTTATTTCATCGACTATCAAGGAGGATTACAAGGACCGCCACAATATGATTTGGTTTCGTTAATTTGGCAGGCAAAAGCCAATCTTCCTCCGGAATGGAAACAGGATTTTTATACTTTGTATTTCAATGAATTTAAGCGACTTACTTCTGAGGGAATTGATGAAAAAGAGTTTCAATCGGCTTATGAACTTTGTCTAATCGAGCGTTTGCTTCAAGTTTTGGGCACTTATGGTTTCAGAGGAATTTATGAAAGAAAACCTCATTTTTTAAGTAGTATTACTTTTGCATTGAAGAATTTAGCCGGAATTCAGCATTTAAAAATAGTGAAAAATTATCCGGAATTATATAAAATCATTCAAAAATTAACAAATTTACAATTCACTGAAAATTAATTATTTACTATGTTAAATATTACTATTAGAAGTTTTTCTTATAAGAAAGGAATTCCCGAAGACCCATCAGGAAACGGAGGCGGTTTTGTTTTTGACTGTCGCGGGATTCTCAATCCGGGACGTATCGACGAATACAAATCTCAAACCGGTCGTGACCAAGCAGTTATTAATTATTTGGAAAGTAATACCCGAATTTTTGAGTTTTTAGAAGCGGTTTATTTACTCACCGATTTAACTATTGAAGATTATTTGCAAAGAGGTTTTTCAAATTTGGAAATAAATTTTGGATGCACCGGTGGGCAGCATCGTTCAGTTTATTCGGCAGATGCTTTACAGAAACATATTGTAAAAAATTTTCCCAAAACTCAAATCACATTGATTCACAGAGAACAAGAAGCTAAAAATTGGAAAAATTAATTCTTTTTCTTTTATTGAAAATGAAATTTAAAAATATCGAAATCCGAATAAAAAAAGAAAGAAAAATATTTTCTTCAAAATGTTTTTTGTTTACAAATTAATTCTATCTTTGCACACTCAAAAGTCAAGTAGAAATGAAAAAAGGTATTCATCCAGAAAATTATCGCTTAGTTGTATTTAAAGATATGAGCAACGACGAAACTTTTATTTGTCGCTCAACTGCTGAGACAAGAGACACAATTGAAGTTGACGGAACGGAATATCCATTGGTTAAAATGGAAATTTCAAGTACTTCTCACCCTTTTTATACCGGAAAAGTAAAACTGGTAGATACTGCGGGACGTATTGATAAATTCAAAAGCAAATACGCTAAGTTTAAAAAATAAGATTTTATTAAAAATAATAATTGGTTTAACCTAAAAATCTCCTCTCATTTTGATTGGAGATTTTTTATTAATTATTCATTCAAAAATTTTTCTTTTAATTTTAACTTAATTTTGGGTTCGGTCGCTTTTTCGCTTTCTTCAAGTTTACTACATTTGTTAGAAAATATTTATACTATGACAACAAAATATGAGCAAATTCCTTCGGAACTTTTTGTGAAAAACAGAGAAAAATTTGCCAAAGCATTACAACCAAAATCATTAGCCGTTTTTAATTCCAACGATATTTATCCGGTAAGTGCCGATAGCACTCTACCTTTTGCTCAGCATCGCGATATCTTTTATTTGTCGGGAGTCGATCAGGAAGAAAGTATTTTGGTAATTTTTCCGGATGCTTATGAAAAAAAACATCGCGAAATTCTTTTTTTACGTGAAACCAATGAGCATATCGCAATTTGGGAAGGTGAGAAATTATCTAAAAAACAAGCTTTTGAAGTTTCCGGAATTCAAACCGTTTATTGGCTTCAGGATTTCCCGAAAATATTCAGACAATTGATGAATGAAACCGAAAAAGTGTACATCAATACCAATGAACATTACAGAGCTTCTGTAGAAGTGGAAACACGCGAAGACCGATTCATCAAAAAATTAAAACACGATTATCCGGGACATACTTATTTAAGAAGCAATCCGATTTTACAACGATTACGCTCCGTAAAAGAGCAAATTGAAATTGATTTAATTCAAAAAGCTTGTGATATTACCGAAAAAGGATTTCGTCGAATTTTAAACTTTGTAAAACCCGGTGTTTGGGAATATGAAATTGAAGCAGAATTTGCTCACGAATTCTTGAGAAATCGTTCCAAAGGTTTTGCTTATACACCGATTGTCGGAAGTGGATACAATTCCAATGTTTTGCATTACATTCAAAATAACCAACAATGCAAAGATGGCGATATTTTATTGTTAGATGTCGGAGCAGAATACGCTAACTATTCTTCTGATATGACCCGAACCATTCCGGTAAACGGTCGTTTCAGTCCGCGACAAAAAGAAATTTACAATGCTGTTTTGAATTGTAAAATTGAAGCTGAAAAATTATTGGTTTCAGGAAATAATTGGTACAATTTCCACAAAGAAATGGGGGAAATTTACACTTCTACGCTTTTGGATTTAGGTTTAATTGATAAAGCAGATGTACAAAATGAAGACCCGAATTGGCCGGCATACAAAAAATACATGATGCATGGAACTTCGCATCATTTAGGCTTAGATACACACGATTACGGAATTTTAAGCGATGATTTTGTGGAAGGAATGGTCTTTACCAATGAACCCGGATTCTATATTCCGGCAGAGAATTTAGGCATACGAATCGAAGACGATTATGTGATTCAAGCTTCAGGAGCACCTAAAAATTTGATGAAAAATATTCCGATTACAGTCGAAGAGATTGAGGAATTAATGAATTAAATCAAGATTTAAAGTGTGTTTAAATTTGGTGAAATGAAGAAATTTCTTTTATTCGGACTGTTTATATCTCATTTTTGTTGGTCACAAAATGCTCAGGATTCAATTCAGTTCAAAAAAATAGCCGATGAAATTTTACTTCATGGTGAGGCGTATGATAATTTAAGAGAATTAACTCAGGATATCGGACATCGAATTAGTGGTTCAATAGGTTATGAGAAAGCTACGATTTGGGCAGAAAAAAAACTAAAAGAAGCCGGAGCCGACAAAGTTTGG
>JAQVDG010000271.1 GCA_028698395.1 Weeksellaceae bacterium | reverse complement strand
AAAAACACATTATTTTTTTACCGAAAAAAAATTCACGTTTTATACCTTAACAGATACCATATATGGAACTGGTTTTGAATCTACAGAAGATTTAAAAACATGGTGGGTAAAAATCAGAGTGGTGTAATTAACATTAAAGAATAAAATAAAAGATGCAAAACCTTTGGAAAATATTTGAATATGGCTATTTAATTATAGCCATTGTATTTAGCGTAGAAACCGTGTTGAAGTGGAATACAGATAGAGAACGCGCTTATTTGTTGGCAGGATTTTCATTATTGGCCGTTTTCATGTATTTTTTCAGAAGACGTTTCAGAAAAAAAAGGGAAAATCCAAACAATAATTAAGTGGAAATACAAATCCTTGTCATATTAATTTCAATATTACTATCTGCTTTCTTTTCTGGAATGGAAATTGCCTACATATCCGCAAACAAGTTTCAAATTGAACTTCAAAAGAAGAAAGAGGGATTTACCTCAAAAATTGTTGGGAGATTAACTTCAAAATCATCAAAATTTATTACAACCATGTTGGTTGGCAATAACATTTCTTTGGTAATTTATAGTTTTTTTATGGGTGAAATTATTACTGAAAAATTACTCGGTTTTCATTTATATGATTTTTCAACCCTAATAATTCAAACAACAATTTCAACAATAATAATTTTGGTTACCGCTGAATTTTTACCAAAAGCCATATTTAGAATTTATGCCAATGAAATGTTTTGGTTCTTCGCACCATTAGCTTACTTTTTTTATATTATTTTCCATTTCATATCAGATTTTATTACGGTAATTTCCGATTATTTGTTGAAAATATTTTTTAATACTGCTGAGGATGTGAAACAAACGGAATTTAGTAAAGAAGAACTCGGGCATTATATTACCAAACAGTTAGAGAATAGTGATGATTTTGAGCAAGTGGACTCAGAAATTCAAATTTTTCAAAACGCACTTGAGTTTGATACAGTGAAGGCACGCGAAATCATGATTCCCAGAACCGAAATTGTTGCTGTGGATATCAATGAGGATATTGAACACTTGAAACAATTATTTATTGAAACTGGTTATTCAAAAATATTGGTTTATAATAATTCTTTAGATGATGTTTTAGGATATGCAATTGCATTTGAATTGTTTAAAAAACCAAAAGACATTAAATCGATTTTGTTGTCGGTTGAATTTGTTCCCGAAAGTATGCTAATTAATAATGTACTAAACATTTTAATTAAAAAGAAACGAAGCATATCTGTTGTTCTTGATGAATTTGGAGGAACCTCAGGAATCATTACCATTGAAGACATTGTTGAAGAGTTGTTTGGCGAAATTGTTGACGAACATGATACAGTAGATTTGTTGGAAAATAGAATTAGCGATAATGAATTTGAATTTTCGGCGCGATTGGAAGTGGATTATTTGAATGAAACCTACGATTTAAATATAGAGGAAAATGAAGCTTATGAAACCCTAGGCGGATTTATTGTTTACCATAATGAGGACATTCCAAAAGAAAATGAAATTATTGAAATAAGCAATTTATATTTTAAAATGTTGAAGGTAGATTCCTCAAAAATTATGGAAGTTTATGTAAAAATTTTAGATAATGAGGATTAAAGATTTATAAGTTCCTTAAATTATTTTTTTAGTAATTAATAATATTTGTTTCACTTTCATAATTAAATACTAAATCGTATTTTCGCACACTGTAATAAAAGAAAACAACTATAAAATGGCAATTTTATCAAAAATTAGAGATCGTTCAATGTTCCTAATCCTAATTGTGGGTTTGGCACTTTTTGCATTTGTACTGGATCCAAGTTCAATTCAGCAATTTTTCAGTTCATCAAAAGCAAACTCAATAGGTGAAGTGAATGGAGAAAATATTGACCGAGAGGAATTTGCGAAATTGGTGGAGAACTATAAAACGCAAAGCGGAGGAAGAGTAACTCAAATGCAGGCGGTAAATGCTGTTTGGAACAACTTGGTTGGTGAAAAAATATTCGAATCCCAGCTTAAAAAGGCTGGAATTGTAGTGGGTGAAAAAGATATATGGGATGCTATGACAGCATTGCCTGAAATTCAAAACTCTCCACTTTTTAAAAATGAAGCAGGACTTTTTAATGAAGAAAAATTAAAGGAATACATTGCCAACATGAAAGTTGATGCCGAAGCTGGAAACAGCCAAGCCTGGTTAAATTGGCTAGAAACCGAAAAAAATATTAAGCAAAATTTGGAACGCCAAGCATATACATCATTGGTGTCTGCTGGTTTAGGTGCTTCATTAAAAGAGGGTGAACGTGAATATTTATATCAAAACACTAAAATTGACGCACAATTTGTTTATGTTCCTTATGCATCTATTTCCGACAGTTTAAGTACGGTTTCAAAAAAGGAAATTCAGAAATATTTAGAAAAAAATTCTAAACGATTCAAATCAGAAGCCACTCGTTCATTTAACTATGTGAGGTTTGATATTGAGCCATCTAAAGAAGATGATGAAAACACTAGAATGGAAGTGGCTAACTTTATTAATGATAGAGAGGAATATAGCAGTGCAGCAAACGCAAAAGTTCAAATCTCTGGATTAAAAAGTACCAAAAATTATGAGGCATTTTTGAGAGATAACAGATCGGATTTGGGCATTGATAATAATTACTATTATAAAAACCAACTTCCTGCAGAAATTGCTGACACTATTTTTAGAGGTGCTGTTGGGGATGTTGTTGGCCCTTATAAAGACAATGGTTATTACAAAATTTCAAAAATTGTTGATTTTCAACAGTTGCCCGATTCTGTTAAGTCTAGCCATATTTTAATTCCTTATGCAGGCGCGGTTCGATCTGCTTCAATAAAAACTAAAGAGGAAGCCAAGAAAACAGCAGACAGTATTTTTGCTTTGGTTAAAAATGATAAAACAAAATATACTGAAATTGCAGATCAAATAAATACTGATGGCACAAAAGGTAAAGGTGGTGATATTGGATGGATTAGAAAAGATCAGGCTTTTTCAGATTCATTCGATAAAGATTTTGCCAATTTTATTTATAAAAATCCAACAGGCAGCATCGCTGTTGTTGAAACTGCATTTGGTTTTCATATTATTAAAGTAGAGGAGCAAAAGAATTCGGAAAAAGCAGTAAAACTAGTTTCTTTTGCGCGATTGATAAATCCTTCTGAGGCTACTGAAAATTCAATTTTTGAAAAAGCGGAAACCCTTGCGTCAAATTTAGAAAATGATGAAAAATTAGAAGATTTAGCGAAGAATGAAAATTACACCATTCAATCTGCACAAAATCTTAAAGTATTGGATGAAAATGTTCCGGGTTTAGCCAGTCAACGTCCAATTGTTATATGGGCATTTGCCAAAGAAAGAGAACTAGGAGATTCTAAACGCTTTGATGTTGATGTTAATGGTAAAAGAGGTTATGTTGTGGTTGTTCTTAAATCCAAAACGGAGAAAGATGGATTGGTGGTTAATGAAGATATTTTGGCAAATATTCAACCTGAATTAATCAACAAGAAAAAAGCAGAAATGATTAAAGCAAAAATTAAAGGAGCTACGTTGGAAGAAATTGCAAAAAGCACCAATACAACTGTTAATTCTGCCTCAAATGTAACCTTGGTTAATCCATTATTATCCGGCGTTGGAAACGAGCCCTCTGTTGTGGGCGCGATGACTAATATTAAACTAAACGAAGTTTCGAATCCAATAGAAGGTAATAAAGGTGTTTTTGTTGTTAAAGTAATTAAACGTGATACTCCTGCGAAATTGGATAATTATGAGATGTTCCGCAATAAAATAATAGGAAGTTTAAGAGGAAGGTCTTTCCAATTATTTCAAGTATTGGAAGAAACTGCCAATATTAAGGATAATAGAGGAATCTATTATTGATTAAAAAAGGATATTAAACAAAAAAAGCGAGCTACTGCTCGCTTTTTTTTGTTTAGAGGCTTTAGCTAAAAGGCAGCCTACTGGACAGGCAAGCCTGCTGAAGGTAAGTTGAAAGGTATCCACCCCACTAACCCCATCTTTTAATAATCGCATAGAATTCTGAAATTTGTTTCAAAGAACAAAAATATGGATCAACAAGCGCATATGTATTCACTGGTTCAAGAGTGGCAGAAATCGGGAAT
>JAQVDG010000270.1 GCA_028698395.1 Weeksellaceae bacterium | reverse complement strand
TAAAGTAGCCGATAAAATGAATTCTTTGTTGAAAGAAGATCGTGAAGAGTTTGAGAAAAAATGGAATGATATTAAAGTTGTTTTAGAATATGGAGTTATTTCTGAAGAAAAATTTGCAGAGAAATCAGAAAAATTCATGTTATTTCCAACGGTGGATGGAAATTATTTTACTTGGGAAGAGTTAAATGAGAAAATTAAGAATAACCAGACAGATAAAGATGGGAATTTAGTAATTCTTTATGCAACAGATCAAGACGGTCAAGATGCTTATATTCAATCTGCAAAAGAAAAAGGATACGAAATTTTGTTATTGGATTCGCCAATTGCTTCTCATTTCATTCAAAAATTAGAAACAACCAAAGAAAAAACATCTTTTGTTCGAGTTGATGCTGACCATATCAATAATTTGATTAAAAAGGATGAAGTTATCATTTCCCGATTATCAGATGAAGAAAAAGAAAACCTAAAAACTTCAATAGAAAATACAGTTGATAAACAAAAATATACCATTCAATTGGAAGATTTAGGCATGGCGGATGCACCTTTTGTGATAACTCAGCCGGAATTTATGCGAAGAATGAAAGAAATGCAACAGATGGGTGGAGCTATGTTTGGAATGGGTAATTTCCCGGAAATGTATAATTTGGTAGTTAATTCAAATAGTGAATTGGCAACTGAAATTTTAAATAAATCAGAAGAAGAAAAACCGGCATTAATTAATCAAGCTTTAGATTTGGCTAAACTTTCCCAAAATTTATTGAAAGGAAAAGACCTAACCGACTTCATCAAACGAAGTTTTGAGAGGCTGAAATAAAAATTAAGAAAATCCATAAAAAAACACTTCTGAACTGTGAAAACAGCAACAGAAGTGTTTTTTCATTGTGCTAAAATAAAACACTTTCCAAAGAAAAAAGGCAAGCTTACTACATCACACCGCTACGACCGGATACCCTTGCTGTGTTCCCACCCTGGGGGATTGACCAGGAGCTGGTTGTGTAGGACTTGCCTCGTGCAAAGGTACATATTTTTTAGAGTTACCAAAACACAAATCAAGAACCGGGCTATGAAAAATATCAGTCTCATGGAATTTTATCTTTTTTTGATTGTTTTCTTTTACCTTTGCTTTATGTCTCGGTATATTTATTATGCTATATTATCCGGAGTATTACTTGCATTAGCATGGCCTTCTCACGGATTTCCTTTATTATTATTTTTTGGTTTTGTTCCTTTATTATTCATCGAAAATAAAATTTCACAATTAGACACAGTCAAACGAAAAGGATGGATGATTTTTGGTTTGAGTTATTTGGCTTTTTTGATTTGGAATGCCATTGGAATTTGGTGGCTGCATTATGCTCAAGAAGTAAATTCACAGGGTGAATTACAAAATTCTTGGGTTTCTTATCTTTTTCCGGTATTTGCCAATGCACTTTTGATGAGCATTGTTTTTCAATCTTATCATTGGGTACGTTCTAAATCGGGTAATATTTATGGAACTCTTTATTTGCCGGCTATTTGGATGACATTTGAGAAATTCCATTTGGATTGGGAAATGACCTGGCCTTGGTTTAATTTGGGAAATGGTTTTGCAAGTTTTCCTGAATGGATTCAATGGTACGAATATACCGGAGCTTTTGGCGGAACTCTGTGGGTCATGCTTGGAAATATGATTGTTTTCTATTATTTGTATGGTTATTTAAATACAAAAGAAAAAAAATTACGAACAAAATTAATCACATATACGTTGCTTTGGATAGGAATTCCAATTGGGATTTCTTATATGATTTACTTTTCCTATCAAGAAAAAGGAGAAGAAATTACGGCCATGGTTCTTCAGCCGGATTTGAATCCTTATACCGAAAAATACACAAAAGAACCGATTGAAATTGTAAATGATTTGATTCAAATTACCAAAAAAAACTGGACAGCTGAAGTTCAGTTTGTTGTAGCACCTGAAACTGCATTTCCGGGAGCAGGACCGGGTTTAAATGTAGATGACTTGGAGAATGATTACTTAATTCAGGCACTGCGACGGAATTTCCAGGACTATCCCGATTTAACTTTTGTTTCCGGTGTGGAATTGATGCGTTTTTATCCGTATGAAAAATTAGCACCTAAAACTGCTTCTCGTTATGGAAGAACAGATGTTTGGTACGATGTAATGAATTCTGCCGTACAAATGAATTCACAAGATTCCATTCAATATTACCATAAATCAAAATTAGTGGTTGGAGTAGAGCATTTCCCGTATATGACAGTTCTAAAACCGATTTTGGGTGATATAATGCTGAATTTTGGTGGAACAGTCCGAACGCATTTGACTCAAAACTACCGAACTGTTTTTGAAAATTCATTTAATAAAGCCAAAATAGCACCTATTATTTGTTACGAATCCATTTATGGTGAATTTGTAACCGGTTATGTAAAAAATGGAGCCAATGTCTTATTCATTATGACAAATGACTCTTGGTGGGGAAATTCCGATGGACATAGAGAATTATTACTTTATGGAAATATTCGGGCAATTGAAACAAGACGAGCTATTGTTCGGTCGGCAAATTCAGGAATTTCTGCATTCATTAATCAAAAAGGAGAAATAACGACTTCTTTGGCGTATGAAGAAAATGGTGCTTTAGTTGGAAAAGCCCGATTGAATGAAGAATTGACTTTTTATGTACAACACGGTGATTATTTAATGCGGATTGCTTTAGTAATTGTAGGAATTTTACTTGGTTATACGGTCTCTTGGTACATTTTAAATCGTTTGAAAAACCGAAAAAAAAAATAATTAAAATATAGTTGTTTTTCTGAAAAGAAAATACATATCTTTGCAGTCCGAAAAAAACACGAACAAATGTCAAAAATTTGTCAAATCACAGGTAAAAAAAGATTGGTTGGGAACAGTGTCTCTCACTCCAACATTAAAACGAAACGTACTTTTGACGTGAACTTATTTAAAAAGAAATTCTTTATGCCGGAAACAGGCGAATGGATTACTTTAAAAGTATCAGCTCGCGGCTTAAAAACAATCAATAAATTGGGTGTTGAAGAAGCTGTTAGACGCGCACGTAAAAAAGGATTAATAGCATAATACATTCATCATGGCAAAAAAAGGAAACAGAATTCAAGTAATTTTGGAGTGCACAGAGCACAAAGAAAGTGGTATGCCGGGAATGTCTCGTTACATCACGACCAAAAACAAAAAAAACACACCGGACAGAATTGAATTGAAAAAATTCAATCCTGTGTTGAAACGTTATACCGTACATAAAGAAATTAAATAAAAATAGTAAACCATGGCAAAGAAAACCGTAGCAACCTTACAAACAGGTGCATCTAAGAAAATGACAAAGGTGATCAAAATGGTAAAATCACCAAAAACCGGTGCATACTATTTTGAAGAGAAAGTAGTTAATGCTGATAATGTTAACGACGCTCTTAAATAATCATTTAAAAGAATACTTTTATATAAGTTTTAAGGATTAAAAGAGGTTACATAATTTATGTGACCTCTTTTTAGTATGAGAAAAAATCGGATTTATTCTATTTGATTAATCCGATTTCTCTTAATCTTTGATTTAAAAATTCTCCAGCCGAAATGTCATCATATAATTTAGGATGATTTTCATCTACACAATTAGAAAGCACGCTTAAATCCATATTGCTTACCGGATGCATAAAAAACGGAATGGAATAACGAGGTTTGTCCCATTCTTCACGCGGTGGGTTGATTACCTGATGAATAGTTGATTTTAATTTATTGTTGGTGTGCCGAGAAAGCATATCACCAACATTGATGACCAATTCATCCGGTTCAGCAATTGCATCCACCCAAACACCGTCATTTCGTAAAACCTGTAATCCTCCGGCAGAAGCACCCATTAATAAAGTGATTAAATTAATATCACCATGTGCTCCGGCACGAACAGCTCCTTTGGGCTCATTTTGAATAGGTGGATAATGAATCGGACGTAAAATGGAATTTCCGTTTTTAACTTTATCATCAAAATAAAATTCATCCAATCCTAAATACAGAGCCAAAGCGCGTAGCACATATACGCCGGTTTTTTCCAATTGTTGGGAGGTTTCTTTTCCAACTTTATTAAATTTCGGGATTTCTGTAACTTCAATATTTTCAGGATAATTATAT
>JAQVDG010000269.1 GCA_028698395.1 Weeksellaceae bacterium | reverse complement strand
CAACAACCCAATCAAAATTCAGGAATTACCGGTGGACAACCTGATAAGATTGAAACAATCGCTAAGGCAGGAATTGCAGTCGGAGTTGATGGGATTTTTATTGAAACTCATCCTAATCCTGCTGAAGCTAAAAGTGATGGTGCCAATATGTTAGATTTGAAATATTTTGAGGATTTAATGCGTAAATTAACTGCTATTCGGGCTACAATCAATCAATTTTAAAATTTTTTAAGCTCAGAAAAAGAACAAAAAGACCTTCTCAATTTTATTTAGAGAAGGTCTAAAAATCAGATAGTTTAGAGTAGTGTTTTGTTTATCGAATCGCAACATTTATTTTATCTCCTAAAAACTGAATGGCTGAATTTGAATATTTTGCCCAAGCATTAGGATTTCGTGCTAATTCTTGTAAAGAAGTTTCTTCCACATAAATATAAGAAGTTCCATCCTCTATATCTACATAGCAATTAACCAGATTCTTATTCCATTCTTTTCTAACTTGTTGACTTCTTTCCGAGTCATATAGATAAACGCCCTCAAGAATTTCGTCACTAAAAGTAAACGTAATATAATACAGATAATATTTTTCACTGCCATCGTCAATAATTTCTTCTGAAATCTCTAATACAGGTTGCTCAGAACTTGGAAGTGTTTGCCAATCACCCGACCATCCTACAAATTGACCGTTTCTTACTTCACCTGTCAAAACTTGAGATGCTCTAATTGACCCGGTTTGCGCTATTAATGCTATGCATCCTGCAAGGCAAAAAAATACTGATAAAATTAATTTTTTCATACTTTTTGTTTTTAATTAAATTGATTTTATTTCTGTTCTTACTATTTTATTATAAACCACCTGTATCAGATGCCCAAACAGGTTTATTTTGATAGGTATAAATAACTAAATTTCCATCGTTCTGAAGTGTAATGTATGAACCTCCCTTCCCATGGGAATTGGAAGACCAAACCGCATTTTTATTGGCATCATAAATAACCAAATTCCCATCATCTTGAAAGATTAAACTTCGGGTTTGTCGCCCACTTGTTTGAGAAGCCCAAATGGGTTTTGTTTTGTTTTTATATAAAACTAAATTTCCATCTTCCTGAAAACGAAGAGTATAAACCCCACTTTCTGAGCGTAAAAACACACCATGCCGGAATGAAACAGGATAATAAGTTGAGGAGGATTGTGCCAAAGCAATTCCGGCAAAAAACAAAAGACCTAAAATTGTAAATAATTTTTTCATTTTTTTGAGTATTCCTTAAGTTAATTTAAAAGTATTCGGCTGGAGTGCTTTCATAGTACTTTAAGTTTGAGTTGAGTAATTTAAGTTGATTAAAAGAAAGGCTCCCATCTAATTACATAAAATATATAACTTTCAAAATCGGATTTTTTCCAATTTCCGGCTATTTCTATTAAAGTATTTTCCATTGGTAAATCCGGATAATCACTGTTTGAATCTAATTTGTTAAAGTCCAACACAGTGCCTGTGCCATATTTTGAATCTTGACAAGATGTATTTACTTTATTTCCTAAAGGCTGAACTATACCTACATCTACCATTTCCTGGTCAACATAAAAACAAGTTACTTTAGAAGTTGGATTGATTTTTATTTTCCCTACCAACTTTGTCGATTGAGCAGTCAACACGCTTAATCCGAAAAAGAGAAAAACTAAACTATAAATGTACTTTTTCATCCTACATAATTTTTTTGATTTATCTAATGACAAAATTATTGTCCACTTTCTTTTTTAATAGGATATTTTTCAAGCATCTTTAAGGTGAAAAACACGCAAAACCTCTTGAATTTCGGCTTTTTGTACAAAAAAAATTATAAGCATGAAAAAACCGTCCTTTGAAACATCAAAAGACGGTTTATAATTCTAAATTGATTTTTTTAATTCATTATTCTTAAATCACTCCTAATTCTTTTCCAACTTTAATGAATCCGGCAATTGCTTTATCCAAATGTTCTTGAGTGTGTGCAGCCGATAATTGCACCCGAATTCTGGCTTTATCTCTCGGCACAACCGGGAAGAAAAATCCAATTACGTAAATTCCTTCATTTAATAATTTATCTGCCATAATTTGCGATAATTTGGCATCGTACAACATAACCGGAACAATGGCAGCATCTCCATCCGGAATGTCAAATCCGGCTGTTTTCATTTTAGTTCTGAAATACTCTGCATTGCTCATTACTTTATCGCGAAGTGACGTATTTTCTTCCAACATATCCAAAACTTTCAAAGCAGCTCCTACAATTCCGGGTGCTAAAGAGTTGGAAAATAAATAGGGACGAGAACGTTGTCGTAACATTTCAATTACTTCTTTTTTCCCGGATGTGAATCCTCCCATCGCGCCACCTAAAGCTTTACCTAATGTTGAGGTAATAATGTCCACTCTTCCCATTACATCATTATATTCATGCGTTCCTCGACCTGTTTTCCCAATAAAACCTGTTGCATGAGAATCATCCACCATAACCAAAGCATCGTATTTTTCTGCTAAATCACAAACTCCTTGTAAATTCGCAACAATTCCATCCATCGAGAAAACACCATCGGTTACTACAATTTTAAAACGATGGTTTTTCTCGGAAGCTGCTTTTAATTGTTCTTCTAAATCAGCCATATCATTGTTTTTATAACGATAACGAGCCGCTTTGCACAAACGAACTCCGTCGATAATGGACGCATGATTTAATTCATCGGAAATAATGGCATCTTCTTCTGTAAACAAAGGTTCAAACACACCTCCATTTGCATCAAAAGCAGCCGCATACAAAATGCTATCTTCCATTCCTAAAAATTGAGAAATTCTCGCTTCCAATTCTTTGTGAATGTCCTGAGTTCCGCAAATAAATCGAACAGAAGACATTCCATAACCTCGTTTATCTAAAGTTTCTTGAGAAGCTTTAATGACATCGGGATGGTCTGACAATCCTAAATAATTATTGGCACAAAAATTCAACAATTTACTTCCGTTTTGAAGAGTAATTTCTGCTGCCTGATGGGAAGCAATGATACGTTCTCGCTTAAAAAGTCCTTGATTATCTAAATCAGCCAATTGGTCGGCTAAGTGTTTTTGAAATTTTTCACTGTACATTTTTTAACTTTTTGTACAAATATAAGCTTTCAAAAGCTAATGATTTAATTTTTTAATTTGAAAACTTGATTTATTCAAAGTATGGACTAATTTTAACAAAAAAATCTTTTGAAAAAGTTAATTTCACTTTCGTTAGATAAAATTCCGCTTGTACAACAACTTGCCCGTGAAATTTGGGAAGAACATTATACTTGCATTATTGGGCAATCTCAAATTGATTATATGCTGAATTTATTTTATTCAACCCAACAAATTCAGTCTGAAATTGAGAAAGGAGTTTTTTGGGAAATTTTGTATTGGAACGATGAAGCTGTTGGTTATTTGGTTTGTGAATTACAAGATGAAAAACTGCATTTGTCCAAAATTTATTTAAAATCAAAAGTTCAAGGAAAAGGTTTGGGCAAATTTTTAATCCAGCGAGCTATTGAAATTGCAAAATTGCATCAGAAAAAGTCAATTGTTCTGAATGTGAATAAAAACAATGTGAATTCCATTTTGTTTTATGAAAAAAATGCCTTCATAAAAATAGATGAAGGCATTTTTGATATTGGAAACGGTTTTGTGATGGATGATTTTATTTATGAACGAAACGTATAATTTCTCCAAGGTTTTGGTTAAAAATCATCAATAGAAAAGGTGTTTTTTTGAGTTTTTTTGCCAACCGCTTTCGCTTTTCCATTCAGAAAAATAAACGACAATATCGGCTTCACTCTTCCACTCGGTAAAATAAATTTTCTTTTTGGCTTCGGATTTCCATTCTGTGAAAAACCAGATTCCGTCATTTCCTTTAGCTTCGGATTTCCATTTGGTTTTAAAAACAACTAAATCAGCTTCGCTTTTCCAATCAGACACATAAACAAGTACATCGGCTTCGCTTTTCCAATCGGTGGAATAGACAACCTGACTCCGCAATTGGGAAAAACAAAATAAGCTGATGAAAACTCCTAAAATGAGCCGCATGAATTCTAAAATTTAATCAAAAAAATTCTTTTAATTGGATTGAATTAAAAACTATTTGGTATAAGATTTTCCATTATTATCTTTAAAAA
>JAQVDG010000268.1 GCA_028698395.1 Weeksellaceae bacterium | reverse complement strand
TAACTATGTAAAATACAGCAGTTGGTATAAATAATATTCTTAAAAACTACCCAAATACTGTCTGAATTACTTTTTTAATTCGGTTTCTGTCGTCATCAGTCAAATTAGAACCTGAAGGCAAACAAAGTCCATTTTCAAATAAATTTTCAGCTGTTTTCCCACCATAATAAAGCGATTTTTCAAAAATAGGTTGTAAGTGCATCGGCTTCCAAAGCGGGCGAGATTCAATATTTTCTTCCAATAATGCCAATCGTAAATCTTCACGATTTTTATTTGCTTTTTCCGGGTCAATCAAAATCGCAGTTAACCAATGATTTGAAAAATAATCCGAAGTAGGTTCACTCAACACTTTCACTCCTTTTATTTCTGAAAATAATTGAACATAAAACGCATTCATTTCTCGTCGCGTCTGAATACGAGACGATAAAACTTCCATTTGTCCGCGTCCGATTCCGGCGCAAATATTACTCATCCGATAATTATATCCAATGTGGGAATGCTGATAATGAGGCGCATTATCGCGTGCCTGAGTTGAAAGGAAAACGGCTTTTTCTTTGTCTTCTAAGGTATGACAAACTAAAGCTCCTCCTCCGGAAGTGGTAATAATTTTATTTCCGTTAAAAGATAAGACACCAAAACGACCAAAAGTTCCGCAGGATTTCCCTTTATAAGTCGAACCCAAGGCTTCTGCTGCATCTTCAATCAAAGGAATTTCATAGTGTTTGGCAATTTTTAAAATAGCTTCAACCTGAAAAGGCATTCCGTACAAATGAACAGCGACAATAGCTTTTGGTTTTTTTCCTTTAGCAATTCGGTCTTGAATGGCAGTTTCCAAAGCTTCAGGACAAATATTCCAGGTTTTGGATTCACTATCTACAAAAACAGGCGTTGCTCCTTGATAAACAATGGGATTTACCGAAGCAGAAAAAGTCATCGACTGGCAAATCACTTCATCGCCTACTCCTACTCCACACTCAATCAAAGCCAAATGCAAAGCTGCTGTTCCAGCCGATAAAGCTGCTACTTTTATATCTGCATTTAAGAATTTTTCCAAATCTTCTTCCAATCCGTTTACATTAGGTCCCAAAGGTGCTACCCAATTTTCATCAAATGCCTGATGAATGTATTTCAATTCATTCCCACCCATGTGAGGTGAAGAAAGCCATATTTTTTCTTTCATAATTTTATTTTTACTCGTGTAAATTCAATTCTTCATTTAATAATTCTCTCTCAGCATCTTTTAACTCTGCTTCAAAAATTTCCTCAAAATAATATTTTACTTTTTCTTTTACTTCTTCCATCGGAATTTTCCTATTCAATTCTCTTTCGAGAGAGCTTACCGCTTTATCGCGAATTCCGCAAGGAATAATGTATTCAAAATAAGTCAAATCTGTGTTAACATTCAAAGCCAATCCATGAATGGTTACCCAACGAGAAGCTTTTACGCCAATGGCACATATTTTTCGGGCGTACGGTTTCCCAACATCTAACCAAACGCCGGTTTCACCTTTGGAACGTTCACATTTTAACCCATAATCGTTTAAAGTCCGAATGATTACTTCTTCTAAATTCCGGATATATAAATGAATATCGGGTTTAAAATTTTCTAAATCAAAAACCGGATAAACAACCAATTGTCCCGGTCCGTGATAAGTAATATCACCACCTCTATTGGTCTGTACAAAAGTAGCCTGAATTTTATCCAATAAATCCTGATTTGCCAGCATATTCTCGATGTGTCCGCTTCGCCCCAATGTATAAACGTGAGGATGTTCTACAAAAAGTAAATAATTTTTCGTTAATTCAAAATCAGTTAAGTCTTGTTTTTCTTTTTCTCTATTTCGGATTTTTATCGCAATATTTTCTGCTAATAATTCCTCTTGTCGATTCCAAACTTTTTGATACTCCTGATTTTCTCCTAAATCTTTGACTATAATTTTTCGCATAAGATGGAACAAAGATAATTCAGATTCGGGATGAATTCCAAACTTATCGGGATGGATTATTCAATATGACCAAAGCGGCGATAACACCCGGAATCCAGCCCATTAAAGTGAGTATAAATACAATTAAAACCGAACCACAACCTTTGTCATATACCGCTAAAGGCGGAAATATGACAGCTAATATAACCCTAACTAAACTCAATTAATTAAAATTTCACTTCAAAATTATAATCTTCCGGATTTTCCAATAAATCAGCCATCGGTACATCGGCTGTTACTGTTTTTTTATCTGCACTGATTTCTGCATTTTTTAAAGTAGTGCTTTTTATTGGTTTTTCAAAATGATATTCGATTTTATAAGTATTCATATTCATAAATTCACGAACTGAAATCCCAAGAGAATCATCAGTTTCTTCCTCTTGAATTTCGATTTTTTCATTCAATGATTTTCTTTCAAAACCTTTTCCATTATAGCTAAACCAAAGCATAGTCCCATAACCGGATGAAGAATATCCTTCTGCATTTTTAGGGTCTTCCTTTTCGTATTTTTGGTAGGCTTTATTGATTTTTTCTTGATAAGCATTGTACTCTTTCACTCCCATCTCATTAGTCATTATAATGAACTTTGATTCGTTCTCATTCATTATAATCCGCATATTTGTCTTGTCAAAAGCTTCTATAAACTCATCTTGAGCCGGTGTATGTCCACCTTCTTTCGTTTGGGTGTATTGTTCTGATTCCTTCATGGAAACTACTTTATCTACCGGGAATTCTCCTATTTCCCGCAAAGAATCAATCTGCTCGGGTGTAGTAGCAAAACTCATCAAAGCTGTAACATCAATTTCCATTTCTTGTCGGATTTTGCCTGATTCGGATAAGTAAACTCGTTCAGTAATTTGACAGGAAATAAAAATAAGAGCCAATAAACTAAGTAAAATAATTTTTCTCATGCTGTTTAATTTTAGGTAAAAGTACAATATTTCCGCTTTTCCTTTCTTTTTTATTTTTTACTTTTACGAAAATTTGAACTAAATGAAAAAATTCAGTTATTTAGCAATCGTTTTATTTTTGAGTATGCCCATTTTTGCTCAAACTCCGTTTAATCTATACAATCCGGATGCTGATGCAAAAAAAGATATAACAAAAGCGGTAGAAAAAGCAAAAGCTGAGAACAAACACGTTTTTATTCAAATCGGAGGAAATTGGTGCGGTTGGTGTAAATTATTCCACGAATTAACTACTACCGATGAAGATTTAAAAAAATACATTACTGAAAATTTTGAAGTAGTTCATCTGAATTACAGCAAAGAAAACCAAAATCAGGACGTTTTGGAAGCATTAGAATTTCCGCAACGTTTCGGCTTTCCGGTTTTTGTTATTTTAGATGAAAACGGCAAACGAATTCATACTCAAAATTCGGCTTATTTAGAAGAAGGAGAAGGGCACAGTAAAGAAAAAGTCCTGGAATTTCTTTTACAATGGTCGCCAAAAGCTTTAAATCCGGAACTTTATAAGAAATAATTTTTTGAGTTTTTTATTTATAAACTCAGAAAAATATTAGAAAAGTTATTCATGAAATAAAGTTTAGCTGCTAATTTGTTTATGATTATTTTTGCCAAATGATGCGGATTGATATTATTACGGTTTTGCCGGAACTTCTGAAAAGCCCATTTGAGGCTTCGATTATGAAACGGGCACAAGAAAAAGGTTTGGTAGAAGTTCATTTTCATAATCTTCGTGATTTTGCTCTGAATCGTTACGGGCAAATTGATGATTATCAATACGGTGGTGGTGCCGGAATGGTAATGATGATTGAGCCTATCGACAAGTGCATTTTGCAATTGAAATCACAAAGAAATTATGATGAAATCATTTATTTAACACCGGATGGTGAAGTTTTGAACCAAAAAACAGCTAATGAAATTTCATTAAAAAATAATTTAATTTTTCTCTGTGGCCATTATAAAGGAGTGGATCAAAGAGTTCGAGATTTACACATCACAAGAGAAATTTCAATTGGAGATTTTGTTTTAAGTGGTGGAGAATTAGCTGCAGCTGTTTTAGCAGACAGTATTATTCGGCTTTTGCCCGGGGTTTTAAACGATGAAACTTCTGCTCTTTCAGACTCGTTTCAAGATAATTTATTGGCTCCGGAAGTTTATACACGACCGGCAGAATATAAAGGATTAAAAGTTCCGGAAATATTACTTTCAGGCGATTTTCCAAAA
>JAQVDG010000267.1 GCA_028698395.1 Weeksellaceae bacterium | reverse complement strand
ACACACGCCTATGTGCTTTGGGCGGCTAATGTGCTTCTGGCAGTCTTTGCGCCCGCATTTCCTTTGTCGCCATAGCGACAGGAAATACGCCCGCAGCCCGCCCAAGCCCATAGCCTCGGTCGTTATGCGTAATTATAAAAAAACAAAAATATGGCAAAAAAAACAACAAAAACTGAATCTTTACAACCCGCAGCTTTGACAGTTGACAAGGTTACATTTAAGAATTCACTAAATGACAGAATTGAAATTGGTCGACAAATTTTCAATAAACCCGTAACAACTGTTGAAACTTTGGATGACAACGAATCAGAATATCGTAGATGGAATGACTACAACTCAGAATTGCTAAAACAATCTTTCAATGTGGAAAACAATGAATATAAATCAGACTATGATGACTGTGCAACATGGGTTGGTTTTTCTGGCATAAGTTTAGGAGCCACTTATGGACCAAATGAAAGACTGAAGAATCTTAAGGAGAGGACAAAAAAGAAAATTGAAAATTTAGAGCAACTTAAAGAAAAAACTGATTTACTCAAAAGTGAAGTTGAAATTACTACATATACTAGAGTCCCTGAATCCAATGACCCAATTGCAACTTCTCCAGACACGTTGAACAAGCAAGTTTTTATTGTTCATGGACACAATGACACGGTAAAAGTTAATGTTGCAAGAACCTTAGAGAAACTTGGTTTAACACCAATTATTCTTCACGAACAACCTAATGAAGGTCGAACAATTATCGAGAAATTCGAAAAGTATTCTAAAGTTGGATTTGCAATTGTACTTCTAACTGACGACGATGAAGGTAAATCAAAGTCTGAAATGGATTTAAAGCAACGTGCAAGACAGAATGTAATTCTTGAGTTAGGCTTTTTCATTGGAAAATTAGGACGAGAAAAGGTCGTGCCTTTGTATACAAGTGGTGTAGAACTGCCTAGTGACTTGTACGGACTTGTTTATGTTCCTATTGACAGTTCAGACAGTTGGAAATTTTCCCTCGTAAAAGAGTTGAGAGCTGCTGGTTTTGAAGTAGACGCGAATAAAATAATATAAATACGCATAACACACGCCTATGTTCACAGGCTGGCAGACGTGCACTTAGCAGGTTTTGCGCCCGCATTCACTTTGTCGCTATGCGACAGCGAATACGCCCGCAACCCGCCCGTGCCCATAGCCTCGGTCGTTATGTGCAACAGCAAAAAATGAAAAAGAGCGACTTTGTTTTAGTTGAAAAATCTTTGACGAACTGTCCGTTTTACGACATGAATAGACGAGTTTTGTTAGCGTGAATTTGCTCACTTTCGGGCATTTGCTCGGCGGACAATTCCTCGCAGATTTTAGAAAGAAGACAGAATTGACTTTTATCGTTTTGACTGTCAAACATTACGACTGAAGGACACAATAAAAAAAATGTGTATTTAATTGACTGTGAGCAAAAAGAAAACAGAATGAATTATGAAATACAGTATTATATTTAGTGGATTGCTAATAATATCATTAAGTAATTTTTCTTGTGGACATAAACAAGTATTACCAGATAGGAGATTAATTACAGAAATTATTGTAGAAACAATTATACAAGATTCACTTGACAGTAGTATTTTCATAAATACGAATTTGGTGAATCGTTATAGTTATCAACAAGAATTTGATAATGACTTGGATCATATTCCACCTCCACCAAGAAATGATAAAGGTGAACCTTTTGTATTTTGTTTCTACAAATCTACAACCGAAAATTCACTGGGATTTAATCAACTAGACTCTTCCTTTGTAGCAGAACAAGTACTTAGGAACAGGAATATCAATTTAGAGCTAAAAATATTACCACAGAACTACAAGTTTAAAAGTATTCCTGTGTTCAACAACAATGGATTACGTTTTTATAATTTCTTAGTACCACTTTTTAATATCAAGAAAGATTTAGCAATTGTTGAATATGATTATGAATGTCCTGGTTGTGGAAATGGAAGAATTGCAGTATTTCGTAAAATCAAAGGTAAATGGATAAAAACAGAATCATTTCGAACATGGATTAACTAGACTTGAAAACAGTTGAAAAACTGTTATTAAACAGATATATATAGACACGGAATTTAAGAAATTATCTGTTAATTTGTGTCGGTTTTGTGAAGTATGACAACTTGGTGAGTTTTTAATTATTATCTCGACTTTTTTGGCTGTTTGACTTTGTTTTTACGCTTTTACGACAACTTCCCATAACACGACAAGTTACGAAGAGAAACAAACTTTTGCGCAAACTGACAAAATTTCAGCGTTGAGCTGACGAAAGATAAACTAAATTTAACAAGCTGCTAGCACATAACACACGCCTATGTTCACAGGCTGGCTGACGTGCACTTAGCGGGTTTTGCGCCCGCATTCACTTTGTCGTTTCACGACAGCGAATGCTCCCGCAGCCCGCCCGTGCCCATAGCCTCGGTCGTTAGGTGTCATAGTGAAAAACTGAAAGACAGAGATTTATTCGCTGAAAAGTCTTTGACGAACTGTCCGTTATTCGACATAGACAGACTTTTCGGGTTTTGCAGACTTTTGACTTCGGACAACTTTTTCGGGCGGACAATTCCTCGCAGACTTTAAAGGGAAAGATTTTTGACTTTTAGCTTTACGACTGCGACAACTAAGGACTGAAAGTATTGAGAAGTACAAAACGGCTTCCATAAAATAGATTCTGACTTTTAGACTTTTCTCATTTGCAGGCAGAAAGTGCGTTTAGACAGTGAGAAAAGAAATTTAAAACTTGGTTTGCGGGCGGAAGTGAAACTAATATTTTTTGCACGAACTGAAAACAGTCAGACTGAAAACTACTTTTGTGGTGAAAATTTCACAGAAAGGTGTTGACAAACATAATTCCGAGTGACAGAAATCTAAAAATTATAGCGTTAATTTGTAGACTTTTGTTTCGTGACTTGAGAGAGAAAAAAAGACTTTTTGTTTTCGGTCAGACTTTGTTCGTAAGCGGGCTGAAAGTGCATTTAGACAAGGAATTGAAAATCGATTTGCGAGAGAAAGCTCTTTTAAACAGCCGAAGTTTAAACAACAGAGAACCAAAACACTACGAACACCTAACACACGCCTATGCGCTTTGGGCGGCTAATGTGCTTTTGGCAGTCTTTGCGCCCGCATTTCCTTTGTCGCCATTGCGACAGGAAATTTGCCCGCAAACCGCCCAAGCCCATAGCCTCGGTCGTTAGCAGCAAGCCTGAAAACTGAAACTGCTTTTTGAGGATAAGACTCATTGGCTTAAATACTAATTATTCAGAACAGAAAAATTTATATGATTATGACTAAGAATATATTTAAATTGTATTTGATATTTACTTTTGGAGTGTTAGTGTTTAGCTGTGAAAGTTCAAAAGAGATATCTGATAATTATGTTGAAGGAAAAATAATTGGATTTGATCCTTGTAATGGTGACTCAGATGCTGCGATTGATGGTCGTGGTTTTGTTATTGTTTTGAATAATTCTTCTGACACACTTGTGACTTACAATTTGCCTGTTGAGTTATTTACATTCCCAAAGGAACTTTTCTCTGGATATTTAGGGAGTTTTTTGTTTCCAGATACTGCAAGGAATAGTTATAAAATTCGTTTCCAATATAGATATTCTAGTGATAGAGAAAAAGTGTATCCTGTTTGTTCAGGAATGATATATATGTCTGATTATAATAAATATGTCAGAGATCGTCAAATTGTAGTTGAAAATGTTTCAAAAATTAAAACCATTGATATGAAATCTATGGAGTAATAACCGAAATTATGGATATAAAAATGTGGTAACAAGCTTATCGACCAATTTGAAAAATAAAAGAAACAAATACTAAACGCCCAAAAGCCCAAAAAGTCACAGCAAGTAAAAGTTTATTTTTCAAACGTCTTGCAGTGGCTTTTATAGCTTTTTTCAATAGGGCAGAGCGGTCACAGTACATTGTTTTTTGCTCATTGTGAAAGCGCCGGGAAATTATGAAAGAAAAAACAATGAACTGTGTAGAGTTGATTGCTTCGCGCTATATTTGATAAATTTTTACATTTTTCGATCAAGAATAAAGTTAATATGTGAATTTTGTATATATTTGCTGTCTGTAACATATAAGTTTACGAACCTTACAACTAATCAATTATGACAAACACATCTGAAACAGGTCACGCCAAG
>JAQVDG010000266.1 GCA_028698395.1 Weeksellaceae bacterium | reverse complement strand
AATTTTAAAGATTTCCAATACCTCGATAATATCTCCGTTGGCTATAAATCCTGCTTCATCGGTCGGTTTTATCCAAAAATAATTATTTTTGACAACCATTAATAAATCTCCTGTCGAAAGTTCGCTCTCTTTATCTAAAATCCGACTTCGGATTTGTTGGTTGTACAGGATCGCTCTTTTATTGGAACGAACAATAAACGAAGTTTCCTCAATTCCGTTTTTGTCGTACGAATCGAAAATCGCATCTTGAATATCGTTTCCGTCCGTAAGTCGTATGATATCTTTAAATTCTTTTACATCAAACTGAAAATCAGTTATATAATCGTCCTTTAAGAGATCTCTGATTTGAGTAGCATTGTACAAAATTCCCGAACCTTCTTCCTGTCTCATTACCTCGTCAAGCTCGATATGTCCGACTTCTTTTCGGTATTGCAAAGACAACGTATCTTCGTTTAGAGCAGGACTGATAGTCAGGTGAACAGGGGGTAATTGTGCTGTATCTCCAATCAGAATCAATTTGCAGTTTTCTCCCGAATAGATATACGAAATCAAATCATCAAGCAAGGAAATCCCCTCTGTCGAGCTATCGGAAATCATCGAAGATTCATCAACGATAAAAATTGTGTTTTTGTGCTTGTTCGGTTGAAGTGTAAAATTTACGTTTCCCGATTTTACGTTCGGAAAATAGATTTTTTTATGAATCGTAAAAGCCTGTTTTCCCGAATAATTGGAAATCACTTTTGCGGCTCGTCCTGTCGGAGCGAGTAAAACCGAATTTTTCGCAATCTGCCTTAAATGATTGACAACAGTCGAAATAATCGTAGTTTTTCCCGTTCCTGCATAACCTTTGAGAATGAAAATGTCATATCTGCTCGAACTATCCACAAACTCGGAAACCTGTTGGAAAAAAATATCCTGCTTTTGTGTAGGCTCAAAAGGGAAGTTTTGTTTTAGTATCGAATAGAATTTAGTTTCAGGTTTCAAGTTTTCTTTGTTTCAGGTTTTGAACAAAGATACAACTTTGCGACGAGCGAAGCGAACTTTATTGTTTAACTCAAATAGGTTTCCAGCCTAATTCTTCCTCTATTTTTTTACGAAAAACAGTGTTTATTTGAATAGGAGCTTTACGGATATATTCTTCTGCTAAAACTTTAGTTTCTTCGGGTAAATTTTGTAAGTATTTGATAACATTATCAGCATTTAGAGGTAGTTTGGTTTTATCTTTAAACCTGACAGAAAGATTTGTCCAAATAACAGCATCAAACCCTTCTTTTTTTGTCCATTCTCTGATGTTTTCTGAAAAATCAAAGTCTTCAGGAAAAATATTATTAGTTTGCCTATTATAAAATCCAATTTTAGAAGTGTCTGCACCTTCTCTAATTGCTAAATTCAATATCGCTAAATCTAAATTCTCATATAAAGAAACAGCATATAAAGTTTCTACTTTTCTTTCTGCATTTTTATCAATTACCAATGTTAATCTACCATTATTTGAAATTCTTGAAAACTCAAGAGGAAGAAAAAGACCGCTTTCTTGCCAGTCAAAAGTTTTATCATATTTTAAATCTTTGGGTTGCCAAGTAAGCGAACCCCAACCCAATATTGCTATTTTCATTCTACTTAAAAATTAAAATTCCATAACCTATTGCACAAAGAATAAAACCTGCAATCATAAACAATTTTTGATATTTGAAACAATCCCAAGTTTTTGTACCTAAATCTAATGTTGTTCCAGAGATTTCTTCATACGTTTTTTTGCTTTTTATCAATCTTGCAGTTTCTCTATAATCTTTTAATTTATTATTTACCAAACATACATATAATGACAAAGACAAAATACTTAATATAATTCCGAGTGTTAAAAATACTAATTCACAACATTCTATAATATAATCTTCTTTTTTCAGTAATAATTTAACTGTAAATCCAATTATTGCGGAGCTTAAAGCAAAATAAATATTACTTGCTATCGTCAATTGCTTTCTTTGAGTTTCTCTCCAATATTTGTAATTATAAAATTCCTTTAATTTTCGTTTTGCTTTCTTTTTCTTTTTACTCATTATCACTTAAATTTATTATTATAAAATTCTTAAAAAACTTTATCATCAACATAAGATTTTAAAGCACTCCAAATATTTTCCATTTATCCCATTTTATTTAGTATAAAAGATAGTAATATATACCAAAGATACAACTTTGATACTAAAACAAAAAGCCGACTTTAGTCGGCTTTTTGTCTTTTAATTATTCATCTTACTATCAATTCGCTTTTACATAATAATATACTCTCCAAGGATTTTCATTATATTGTAAATAATAAGGGTCGTAATATTTATACATCATTGTTGTATTGGTAAGCTCAATGATATGGCATCTTCCGTCCTCTTCGTAGTCAGGGTTTTCATTTACCTCAATATATGTGATTACCCCATTTTCATAGGTAAAAGTCCCATTATCTTCATACTTGGTACACGAACCTCCAGAACCATAATAATAAAATTGAGTCCAAACACCATTTTCAGAATAAATCATTCTGTCGTATTCTGTACAAGGGGTCATAAATGTTACATCTTCTAAAACAGGATTGTTTTCTACCATAACACCTTTTTTTCGAAGCTCCCAAACTCCATAAATATTCCCTGAATTACCAGAAGAATCATCACTCGAACAGCTAAAAAACATTGTAGCTGTAACTAAACCTAAAAGAAATCGTTTCATAATTTTTAAATTTAAAAATTTATAATATTTGTTTAAAAAATCTTTGCAAAGATAATACTTTTTTCGACTTATAAGTCGATGTATAAATTTATTTCTGTTTAAAGTCTTTGTTTCCTTTGTAAAATGCAGAAAAGTTTTGAGGAAATAGAGGCAGAATTGGTCAAACGCATTTATAAATCATTCCTTGTAAAATATCAGGGAAACAAGTCTGAATTTGCCCGTATTTCTCAATGTACCGAAACCACTGTAAGAAGAGTTTTCAGAAATGAGCAACGTATGACCTTAAATTTATTCTTACGTTTTTGCACAGCTCTTGACATCAAAATAGAACAAATTTTCAGAGATATAGAATTTCCAAAAAAATCAAGCTGAAAAATTCAGTCAGTTGTTTTAAATTACTTTTTATTTTTTTGGGAATAGTTTACTTCTGCAAACTATTTAAAACCTGAAACCAAAACTTACTCAACCACATAATCTGCCTCAAAAACCTGACACAAACGGAAATATCCCAAAGCATAATTATCGGGATTGGTCTGATTAACCAAATTTCCTCTGACAGTTCCTACACTTGTTTGGAAAGGTCCTCCTCCGTTATAAACCGATTCTAAAAGTTTGTTCATATAATCGTAATAGCGTTCGGAAATTTCATAGAGCTTAATGTTTAAAATATCTCCTTGTTTTATGTCTTCTGACAGATACAATCCGTACATTTCATTTCCCTGATTATATTTATCATTTCCTGTTCCGTAAAGCGGAAAAGTTTTGTTTGGCTCTTGAATTCTGTCCATATAGAAATTATCCTCATTCGGGTCGTCCTGAAAATAATATCTGATTTCGATAAAATCGTCTCCGAAACCTACATCACTGCTTTGTGTGAAATACAAAAATTCAGGAAGATTTTGCATCGTTTCAACAGCAGTATAAACTTCTTCGTTTGCGATTACGGTAAGCGTATATTCCATTCCTACCTCAGGGACGAAATCGTAACAGAAATACTCTCCCGAAGTTCCCTCTTCAATAAAATGGAATGTTGCTCCGTCTTTATTTTCGACCGAAACAACTGCATTGGAAACAACAGGAACATCAGAACTGTAAAAACCTGTGGTTGTAGTGAGTTTTATTTTCTGAACACTTCCGTCTGTTCCCTGAAGCCAGTCAATTGAGGCATCAACAACCAAACGAGGTTGGGCAGTCGGTAAATCTACATCAACCACATCTTCACACGAAAACAATCCGAAAAGACTAATAAACAGGAATATATATTTTAGATTTTTCATAACCGATTAAAATTTAAAGTTATACGTTACACTTGGGATAATTCCGAAAATCGAAAGTCGGACAGCCTCGTTGATTCCCGAATCTTCATTTTGTCTGAAACTGATGGAAGCTGCATTTTTTCGGTTATACAAATTATAAACACTAAAAACCCATTCCGATTGCCAACCTTTTGTTTTCTCTGGTTTTGGGG
>JAQVDG010000265.1 GCA_028698395.1 Weeksellaceae bacterium | reverse complement strand
CGGTTCAAAAGGTTCTACCCTACTTTTGGACATAAAAGAAAATCCCACAACGAATAAAGTGATAAAAACACAACTGATTAACAGTGATTTTAATAAATTCCAAGGTGCTTCATTTCGTATGACATAAGCTCCGTATAGCTTATTCCGATGTTCAAATAAGAAATCATTCCAAATAGTTTTACTCTTTTTCATAACAATATATTTTATTAATTAAACAATGAACAACTGACGACAGTTTCTTTATTTGTCATGACAAAAATCATGTTTTCAAAATCTATACCTTTATGAATTAAAACTCAAAACTTTAACATTTCAGATGAATTATACAATTTCTAAAAACACTTATTAATGTTTCAATTGAATAAAGACCGTAAAGTCTTTCATTCTCTTTTAGTTAAATTTATTTAGAATGAAAAACTACTTAATTTTAAAATTGTTAACAACTTTCTTAATAGAAATATAGGTTATTTTCTTATACATTTTCATACCTTAGCCAACCTATGGAAAATTTGGAAACAGCAACAGGTTACACGGTTAAGAGTCAGAAAATCATTAATTTAGAAAGAGGAAAGCTTCCTCCTCAAGCTCTTGATTTGGAAGAAGCGGTCTTGGGAGCGATGATGATTGATAAAAAAGGAATTGATGAAGTTATTGATATTCTTGAGCCTCGTGTTTTTTATAAAATTCAACATCAAACCATTTTTTCTGCGATTCAAAAATTGTTCAATGCTACTCAACCGATTGACTTATTAACCGTTTCCAATGAACTCCGAAATGAAGGAAAATTAGATTTAGTCGGAGGTGATTATTATTTAATTCAGTTAACTCAAAAAGTTTCTTCTGCCGCACATATTGAATACCATTCAAGAGTTATTCTTGAAAAGTATATTTTACGTCAATTGATTGAAATTTCATCTAATATTATTGACAAATCGTACGATGAAACTACCGATGTTTTTGATTTATTGGATTTTTCCGAAAGTAAATTGTTTGAAATAACCGAAGGCGGCATTAAACGAAGTTTTTCAGACTCTAATACTTTAGTTCGCGAAGCTTTAGAGAAAATCAAAGCAATGTCAAAAAAAGAAGGAATGAGTGGAATCCCGTCCGGTTTTAAACAAATTGACAGAATAACTTCGGGTTGGCAGGAATCCGACTTGGTTATTTTAGCAGCTCGACCGGGTATGGGAAAAACTGCATTTGTACTTTCCATGGCACGAAATATGTCAGTGGACATGAAAATACCGACTGCGATTTTTTCATTGGAAATGTCAAGTGTTCAATTGATTACCCGTATGATTTCAGGCGAAACCGGTATTTCTTCTGAAAAACTACGAAAAGCAACCTTGGAAAATCACGAATGGAAACAATTGTACAACAAAGTAAAAGGATTAGAAGATGCTCCTTTATTTATTGACGATACACCGGCTCTTTCCATTTTTGATTTGCGTGCAAAAGCAAGACGCTTAGTTTCACAACATAATGTAAAACTCATTATTATTGATTATTTACAACTAATGACATTGGGAAACACCAAATCAACCGGAAATCGTGAACAAGAAATTTCTACCATTTCCCGAAATTTAAAATCCATTGCCAAAGAATTAAATATTCCGGTAATTGCACTTTCTCAACTTTCTCGTTCAGTAGAAACCCGAGGTGGAAATAAACGTCCGCTTCTGTCTGATTTACGAGAATCCGGAGCCATTGAACAAGATGCGGATATTGTTTCTTTTATTTACCGTCCGGAATATTATAAACTGGATACTTGGGACGATGACAACGCTACACCTTGTGCCGGACAAGCCGAATTTATCATTGCCAAACACAGAAATGGTGCATTGGAAAACATCCGACTTCGGTTCATTAATGAACAAGCGAAATTTACCGATTTAGAAGATAATTTTAATTTTGGTGAAGTAGAATTCCAAAGTTCAATGAATAAAAATACGTTGGATAGCGGGATTAACTTACCGGTTGGAAATCCACAAGAATCATTCGGAACTTTTGATGATTACCAAGAATCCGATTCGGATGATGATGGACTTAGTTTTTAATCGAATAAGATTTTCAACAAAAAAAACATGGCATTAAATCAGTTTTTTCATACAGGGATTTATGTACTTTTGAACACTTAAATTAAGATAGAAAGATGTTCTTTTTGATAATACACAGATTGCATTCAGCTCCAAATCCGATAAAGATTTAAAAAAAGCTAAATTTCTTTTTAAATTAATGTCCAGCCCTTTCCTGACTCAGCTTGGAACTGCTTTTTTTAAATTGCCTTTTGCTACCGGTTTACCTTTTGTCAAATCAACGGTACGCAACACCATTTACCAACAATTTGTAGGAGGAGAAACTACAACAGATTGTTTGAAAGTCGCCCGAGAAATGTATAAATTCGGTGTAACTTCCATTATGGATTATTCGGTGGAAGGACAAGAAACTGAAGCAGAATTTGACCATGTAAAAGATGAAATTTTAAAATTAATTCAAATTTCAAAAGAGAATCCAAGAGAAGTGCCTTGTGTGGTGTTTAAACCCACCGGATTTGGACGAATTGATATTTATGAGAAAATCGGAAATAAATTACCGATGTCCGATCAGGAAAAACAAAAATGGGAAAACATCCGCCAACGTTACGACGAAGTTTGCCAAACTGCATTTGAAAACGGTGTTCCAATTATGGCTGATGCCGAAGATAGCTGGATGCAGGACGCAGCAGATGATTTAATGGATGAAATGATGAAAAAATACAATACGGAACGTTGTATTGTTTGGAGTACTTTACAAATGTATCGTCATGACCGTTTGGATTATTTAAAAAAAATACACCAAAAAGCAGAAACTGAAAATTATTTTATCGGATTTAAAATCGTTCGTGGTGCGTATATGGAAAAAGAACGAGCAAGAGCTCTTGAGAAAAATTATAAAGACCCGATTCAACCCAACAAAGAAGCCTCTGACCGAGATTATAATTTAGCTTTAGAATTTATGACAGAACACATTGACCGAATTTCAATTTTTGCCGGAACACACAATGAAGACAGTTCGGAATTATTGGTCAATCTGATGAAAAAACACAATATTCCAAAAAATTCATACCACGTTTGGTTTGGTCAGTTATACGGAATGAGCGACAATATTAGTTTTATATTAGGAAAAGAAGGTTATAATGTTTCAAAATATTTACCATACGGACCTATAAAAAAAGTAATGCCTTATTTAATTCGTCGTGCACAAGAAAATACTTCAGTTGCCGGACAAACCAGTAGAGAATTATCGCTTATCAAAAAAGAAATTCAACGAAGAAAAACCGAAGCTTAAAATTTTTCTCATTTTTTTACCGAGAAAAGAAGAGTATAAAAACGGTTTTTTTATTCTTTTTTCTTCTAATTTATTTTAGTTTTTTCCTACCATAATCCGAGCTGAAAAGCTTATTTTTGCACAAAATCAATCAGCAATGACTTTAGAGCAATTACAAATCCATGTTCAACAAACACGAAGAGATATTTTACGTATGGTTCATGCTGTAAACAGTGGTCATCCGGGAGGTTCTTTGGGTTGTACCGAGTTTTTTACTGCACTTTACGGAAAAATAATGGAGTATTCCACCGATTTTAAAATGGATGGAAAAAATGAAGATTTATTTTTCTTGTCCAACGGTCATATTTCACCTGTTTTTTATAGCACTTTAGCCCGATTCGGCTTTTTTCCGGTTGAAGAATTGGCTACTTTCAGAAAAATAAATACTCGACTTCAAGGACATCCGACAACTCATGACGGATTACCCGGAATTCGTATTGCTTCCGGTTCTTTAGGACAAGGCTTATCGGTAGCGATTGGAGCTGCTTTGGCAAAAAAACTCAATCAGGATGAGAAATTAGTTTATACTCTTCACGGAGATGGAGAATTACAAGAAGGTCAAATTTGGGAAGCTTTATTGTATGCAGCAGCTAAAAAAGTTGATAATTTGATTGCGACCATTGACTATAATGGTCGCCAAATTGACGGAGACACCAAAGATGTACTGGATTTGGGCAATTTAAAAACGAAATTAGAAGCTTTTGACTGGTTGGTTTTAGAAGAAAAAGAAGGAAATCACTTAGAAAGTGTTATTTCAATTTTAGAAAAAGCTAAATCTGAAACTGGAAAAGGTAAACCTATTGCTATTTTACTTCATACCGAAATGGGCAATGGTGTGGACTATATG
>JAQVDG010000264.1 GCA_028698395.1 Weeksellaceae bacterium | reverse complement strand
ACCTCCAAGAACTGTCCAAAACTTCGACATCGCCAATTCTGGAAATTCTAAATTGTTTGTTTTTTTGGTCGGATAAGTCCAAACACCAAACGGCTTTATAATCTTCCATAAACTGAAATGGCTCTACTTTTCTGTCACTGACAGTGGAACTGTTGGAAGAACGATAATTACACAATTTAATCCGTTTTTTATTGACAATTCCTTCTGTAAGTTTCTTGATTTTTTCGACACTCGAAGGGTCTTTAATTCTTTTCAATGCTTTAAAATCATATAAAGCATGCAATTTTCTCATCAAACGAATCACTGTTTCACTTTCCAAATTCAAATTTTCAAGCGAATGATAAAATATTTCGGCTTCTTCTTCTGTAAAATGAAATAATCGTTGTAAACTTTTATTTTCAGTGGAATTTTGTACAAAACGGTAGCGTCCACCCTGACGATCAAGTACCAATCCGGCGTTCTCAAGATGGTTTAAATACCGGTAAACCGTACGTTCACTAATCTCAAACCGATCTTCCAATTCTTGGATACTGTAACTCCTGCTCCCCGATAAAAGTAGTAAAAGTTGTATTGTCTTTTCCACTTAGCAATATTATTATCAACTATTTATAACCTGCATTTACTTTCCTCAATTTTTCATTTCCCGGACATAGTACATCTTCTTTAAGTTGATTCAATGGTATCTCTGTAGTATTCAAAATTTGGTGTAATTCTACAGGATTTCGATTGATGTACAACAAACCAGTCAGAATTTCTTCTTTGGCTTCTGCTTTTTTTAGTGCTGTAATGGCTGATAAGCGGTCTTCGGGATTCCAATCATTATCTATTTTATGTAAATGCAGTGCGCTACCATCATGCAGTTCAATAGTTGCTGACTCTCCTTCCTTATAGGATTTTGTAATAGGCTCCATCATAGGGACATAATCCGTTTTTCCGGTACATGCCGAATGTTCCCTTACAAACGAATAGGATTTTGTTGAACCCGGATTGTTATTGAAAGTTACACAAGGCGAAACGATGTTCAGAAACGCAAAGCCCGGATGATTCATGGCGGCTTTTAACAATGGAATCAGTTGGTCTTTATCACCCGAAAAACTTTGTGCTACAAAAGAAGCTCCCAATTCAATCGCTAAACTTGCTAAATCAATTGGCGGAAAAGGATTAATACTACCCGCCTTGCTCACTGAACCCACATCTGCAGTTGCCGAATCCTGACCTTTGGTTAAACCGTAAACTCCATTGTTCATACAGATATAAACCATATTCAGGTTTTTTCGGATAACATGTGTGAACTGCCCCATTCCAATAGATGCCGAATCACCATCACCCGAAATTCCAATATATAATAAATCACGATTGGCAAGATTGGCACCGGTAGCCACAGAAGGCATACGACCGTGAACTGAATTGAATCCGTGGGAATTACTCAAAAAATAAGTCGGTGTTTTGGAAGAGCAACCGATGCCTGAAAGTTTGGCAACTCTGTGTGGCTCAATATCCATTTCAAAACAAGCTTGTACTACTGCAGCACTAATGGAGTCATGTCCACAGCCCGCACAAAGAGTGGACAACGCACCCTCGTAATAGGCGGAAGTATAACCCAATTTATTTTTGGGTAAATCCGGATGTCTGAATTTTGGTTTGATGTATGTCATGATGTTTCTTATTAAAATTTATTTGAACAAAGATTCGTTCTTTTTTTATCTGTTAATCTCTTACTAATTATGATTTTCGATTCAGTTAATTATCAATTATTTAATCTGCTTTATAATGTCATCTGCCGTAATCGGCATACCGTTATAATTCAATACAGAAATGAGTTTAGCAGGATTAATTCCCATTTCAATCATCATTAAACTTCGCATTTGTGCATCTCGATTTTGTTCCACCACATAAATTTTATCGTGTGAATGAATAAATTCCTCAACTTGCTTATTAAACGGAAATGCTTTAATACGAATGGCATCTAATATTCTCCCATCTTCTTCCATCAAATACAAAGCTTCTTCTGCTGCATATTTTGAAGTCCCAAAAAACAAAACTCCTTCTTTGGCTTTATTAATTGGCTGATAAATTTCCGGTGCGGGAACTAATTCTTTGGCTGTATTAAATTTTTTAATCAATCTATCCATATTTTGTTTATATACTTCTCCGTCTTCGGTATATTTTGCATATTCATCTTTTGAAGAACCTCTCGTAAAATAAGAGCCTTTTTCGGGATGAGTACCCGGATAAGTCCGATAAGGAATCCCGTCTCCTTCCACGTCCAAATAACGCCCAAACTGTTCAATATCTTCCAAATCTTCAGCAGTCAACACTTTTCCGCGCTTGTATTTTCGGTTATCATCCCACTTTAATTCTGGTGAAATATGGTCATTCATACCCAAATCCAAATCAGAAAGTATCAATACCGGCGTTTGTAGTTGTTCTGCCAAATCAAAAGCTTCTGCGCCCATTTCAAAACATTCTTCAGGCGTAGCCGGAAAGAGAACAATCTGCTTGGTATCGCCATGTGAAGCATAAGCCGCTTCCATAATATCACTTTGTTGTGTGCGCGTCGGCATACCGGTTGAAGGTCCTGTTCGCTGAATATCCACCAACACAACCGGAATTTCAGCAAAATAAGCCAATCCTAAAAATTCATTCATCAATGAAACACCGGGTCCACTGGTTGCAGTAAAAGCTCTTGCGCCATTCCAACCTGCACCAATTGCCATTCCAATTGCTGCTAATTCATCTTCTGATTGAATAAATGCATAGTTTCTTTTACCGGTTTCGGGGTCAATCCGGAATTTCATTCCAAAATCGTTAAAAGCTTCCGCAACCGAAGTCGAAGGCGTAATCGGATACCAGGCACAAACTGTTGCACCACCGTAAACTGCTCCCAAACCAAGTGCAGTATTCCCATCTATCATGATAGAATTACTGTTTAAATTTCGCCTTTCTACTCGGAGTTCAAGTGGATATTCATAATGTTTTTGCACATAATCAACTCCCATTTTCAAGGCTTTGATATTCGGTTCAATCAATCTTTCTTTTCCTTTAAACTGATCGGTCAACACTTCTTCTAATGCACTGAATTCTATATCAAACAAAGCAGAAAGTGCTCCTACATATACCACATTTTTAAATAATTGTCTTTGTCTTGGGTCGGTATAAGCCGCATTGCACAAATCCGTCATCGGAATACCTATATAATGAATATCCGGTCGAATGTATTTTTCATGCAAATATTTGGAATTATCAAATAGAAAATAACCGCCCGGACTGACAGTTTGAATGTCTTTTTCCATGCTTTGTGGATTGACACAGACCATAAAATCCACTCCTTCCCGTCTGCCTAACCATCCGCCTTCATTTATCCGGACTTCGTACCAAGTGGGGAGCCCTTGAATATTAGATGGAAAAATATTTTTTGGCGTAACCGGAATACCCATTCTAAAAATTGCTTTGGTAAATAAAAAATTAGCACTTGCTGAACCGGTTCCGTTCACATTAGCAAAACGAATTACAAAATCGTTGATTTTGCTTGCGGTCTTTTTTTCTGATTCCGTTGTTTGTGGTGTTAGCATATTTAGTATTTATTTTTATTTTAACTATTTTATTCTTTAATCATTAATTCCGTATTGCTTGTCCATAAACCAAAATAGGGACGTTCTGTGTCAGTTCTTTTCAATAATATTAAGAATTCTTTGTCAAATATTAGTTTTTTAGGATGAGGTTTTTCCCTGTCTTCTTCAGCAACAGAAGTTGCTTTCATCCAAGCTTCGCTTTCAATTTCAGCTCCATTTTCATCAAGAATAAAAGCGGTTCGCTGCCATGCTGTTTCTATATTATAAATTTGATTACCTGCGTTGAAATGAGTTCCTTCCAAAGTAGAATAATTGGTTTCTATATTAAAATTGAATTTTGGAATTCTCAGTTTATCTTCATCATTCCAACGATATTTCCAATTGATTTTCTCATTTTCTTTTTCCTGATTTCCAACTTCGGTCAATTTTGTGATTTCAGTAATCATTTCAATCATTGAATTAAAATTTTCTTCCGTTTTAAATAAAATAATCTCATGGGTTTTGTCCTTTGGTAATAACTTTGCAATGAAATTATTGTCATCCTTATAATACATAATTTTTACCGATTGGAGTAATTCGTACTCATCAAATCCGTCCACACCGAAAGAAGCCACTTTTTGTTCATCAAAAGTTAATTTTCCGGTATAAG
>JAQVDG010000263.1 GCA_028698395.1 Weeksellaceae bacterium | reverse complement strand
ATTCCTGTTCGATTTCTTTAATTGCACTTGAAATACTTTTTTCTTCTCTTTCTCTGTCGTCTAAATGAATTCCGGCTTTTTCCATAACTGATTCCAAAGCAAAAACAGGTGCATTAAACCGAATTGCCAAAGCAATTGCATCCGATGTGCGCGAATCAATTTCTTCTTGAACTCCGTCTTTATCTTCAATAATGATATTGGAATAAAAAACACCGTCTTCCAATTTGTAAATGTAAACTCCTTTCACAAAAAATTGTAAAGCATTTCCTATGGCAACAAACAAATCATGCGTCAACGGACGAGGAGTTCGAATATCTTTTTCCAAAGCCAACGCAATCGACTGTGCCTCAACACTCCCAATGATTATCGGCAACTTACGATGACTTAATTCTTCTTCTAAAATCAAAGCATAAGCACCATTTTGCGTCTGACTGTACGAAATTCCTTTTATATTTAATTGTACAAGATTTTCCATTCGTTTGTAAAACTAATAAAAACTATGATTTAAGGAAATTTTTTTAGTTAAAATATTTTTCCCAACAGTTTAAAATCCCTTATTTTTAATCTATTTCTTGAATGAAAAATGATACAACGAATTGAAAATAATTAAAAATCAATTCTTGTAAAATCAAACATAAATTACCATATTGCAAACCTTGTAAATAATCGAAATATGAAATTAAAAGCGGTTTTGTTTGATATGGACGGTGTGATTGTGGATACAGAACCGCTTCACCGAAAAGCTTATTTTAAAATGTTTGAGGAATTTGGAATGAATGTTTCCGATGAATTATACGCGACTTTTGCCGGAGCATCTACCCACAAAGTTTGTTCAACTTTAATTGAAAAATTCAATTTAAATTCTCCTATTGAATCGCTTTTTGAAGTAAAAAGACGGTATTTTAAAGAATATTTTTACCATGATTCCGAATTTGATTTACTTCCCGGCGTTCAAGATTTAATGAAACATTATTGTGAGAACGATATTCGTTTAATTCTGGCTTCATCGGCATCTGACACGACAATTGATATGGTTTTTGAAAAATTTAATCTAAATCCGTATTTTTCTAATCGAATCAGTGGAACATCTTTAAAAGCGTCTAAACCACATCCGGAAATTTTTATACGTGCAGCTGAATTAGCTCAAACCGATAAACAAAATTGTATGGTCATTGAAGATTCTACCAATGGTATTACGGCAGCACATCGAGCTGAAATTTTTTGTGCAGCTTACAAAGGAAAAAATACGCATTTACAAGATTATAGTTTAGCTACTATTTCCGTTTCTGAATTCAAAGAATTAGAGATTAATAAATTAAGCCCTTATTTTGAATAACTCGAAAATAAGGGCTTAAACAGGCTCTCTAACCTAAACTATATTAGTCCTTTTTTTGCCAATTCAAACGGAATTCACAATCATTAAATTCCGGATTAATACTGACAAATGTATCATTAATTTGCTCTGCAACCCACTTTGTAACTGCTTCTTGACGTTTGGTGCTGACCGTGAAGTTTTTCAATCGGGCATAATCAGTTTCTAAATTGATTTTATGTGCCGGAATCGTTTCTTCAAGGCGAACTACACGAAGCACTTTTTGATTATTGAACTGGTCTTCAAACACCTGGGAGATTTCACCATCGTTTAATCCCTCAATAGAAGATTTTAATTTTATAGGTAATTTTGAACGGTCTAAACGGTCTTCACCGGTTTTTTCATCCGTCATTTTTCCACCATTGTATTTGGTGTATTTATCAACTGAATAGCGATAAACAGCTTCTTTAAAGGTAATTTCACCTTTATCAACCCGAATCATAATAGAATCTAATTTTTGTTTTGTTGCTGTAATTTCTTCAGCAGTTGGTTTCAATTGAATCAGAATATGGCGTAAATCCAGCTCCTGCCCTCTTCTTTTTTCCAATAATATAATGTGATAACCAAAGTCTGTTTTAAATGGTTCTGAAATTTCTCCTTCTTGTAAATTAAATGCTACCGCATCAAATTCAGATACCATTTGCCCTCGTTTTACATTTTGAATTAAACCACCATTTGAAGCTGAACCGGGGTCATTGGAATATAAAATTGCTTTGGTGGCAAAACTGGCACCTTCTTCAATTTCTCTTTTATACTCGGCTAATTCTCGAACTACTTTTTCTTCATTTTCAGGCAAGATTTCAGGATACATCACCAAATGACTTAGTCCTACTTCTTCCGGTACATCCGGTAATTCTAATTTGTATTTTTCATAAAATTCACGAACTTCTTCCGGCGTAGCATCAATTCCTTGTGATATTGATCGTTGTTTTTCTTCGACATACGCCTGATCCCGAACAATTCCTTTAATATCTTGTTTTAATTCCGGCATGGTTGTATAACCAAAATATTCTAAAATGTCTTTTTCACTGCCCTGTGATAAGAAAAATTGAATTCTTTGGTCGGTATTTCTATCCACTTGTTCGTTTGTAATTTTGATTAAAGTATCTTCTTTTGCTTTGCTTAAAAGTAATTTTTCAACCAAAATATTTTCTAAAAATTCACAATTATTTTCAATTTTCAGACCTTGTGCTTTTGCCTGAATAAAATCTCTTTCTATATCGGAATTCAGAATAATTTCATCACCTACCACCGCTGCTACTCCATCAATTTTAAATTGATTCAAAGGATTCGGATCGGTTGGCTGTGCCCATCCTTTCACAGAAATCATCGTCATTACAGACAGCAGTAAAACTTTTAGTTTATTTTTCATTTAGTATAATTTGATTTTTATTCAATGCTTCTTTGTATAATTCGTTTTGTAAATTACCGAGCAAATTTAACTTTCTTTTGTTAACTAACAGATTTTTTATGGTAGGTTTAACAAATTCATAAGGAGCTTCACTTCCTGCTGGTTTCAAACTGAGTATTCTGACTAAGGTTACTGAGTTTTCACCGGAAACTTTAATTCTTCTTCGGTTCAACAGTTGTTTTAAATAATCAGATTCATTCAAAACCGGAAATTGAGCGAGTAATCCATCGGTTGAATACCACAAGCTATCTTTATCGTTATAAGCCGTTCCTGAATTCAATACAATGCTCATTAATTCATCGAAATCTTCTTCTTTTCCTGAATTAAATAATTTCTCAGCACGGGATTCGTCTTCTTTATGAACAGTTACGGCACGATATTGAATAATGGTTTTTGCTAAAGGAAAACTATTTTTGTTTTTTTCAAAATAATTTAAAATATCCACTTCCGAAACCGAATCTGAAATGGTTTTTTCGATTAGATAATTATTATAAGCATTAATGAGCAAATCCTGTCGGTATTCCACCATTTTATTTTCAATTTCCTTCAAAGTCAATTCGTCAATATTTTCTTCAGCTTTATCCACGATGGCTTTTTTCTTCACCCATTCTTCAATATACAGATTGACTAATTTTGTGCTGTCTTCTTTTGTATAATCTTGTGGAAGAATCAGTAAAATATCCTGATCGGTCAAAAAATGTTTACCGTACTGAACGATGATTTTCTCATTTTCGCCTTTTTGTTTGGTGAAATTCAATTTTCCTTTACAGGCTATCAAAGCGATGCCTAATCCAATGCTTATTATAATTTTTTTCATTCTTTCTTAATCTGAGAAAGCACAAGTATAATACAAACAAATTAAAATTGTTTTTAGTATTAACCCATTACTTTCATTGCAGAATTATAAGCAGATTCAAATGCGAATAGATTCAATCCATGTTCTGCTTTTACACTTTCTGCATAAGTAATTAATTTTTCTGTCGGGACATTTCCCACTAAATCATTTTTTGCCATAGGACAACCTCCGTATCCTTTTATAGCTCCGTCAAAACGACGACAACCTTTTCGGTAAGCCGCATCGACTTTATCAAACCAAGCGTTATACTCGGAATGGAAATGCGCTCCGAATTCAATTTCCGGATATTTAGGTATCAAAGTTTCAAATAAATTCTCTACATCTTCTTTGTGCGCCACAGAAGTTGTGTCAGACAAATTAATTCGTTTGATACCAATATCGGCAAAACGTTTTGTCCATTCTTTTACCAAATCAACGCTCCATTCATCACCATACGGATTTCCAAATGCCATTGAAAAATAAATCAAAAGTTCCTTACTCGTTCCATCTAATTTTTTCTGAATAGCTTGTACACACTGAAAAGCGGTTTCACGACTTTTATTGGTGTTATCATATTGAAATTGTTCTGAAATTGAAAAAGGAAATCCT
>JAQVDG010000262.1 GCA_028698395.1 Weeksellaceae bacterium | reverse complement strand
AACATAGGCTCTGGGAAACGTTTTTATATGAAAAACTGAATTTTTCCTGGGATGAAGTTCATGAAGTAGCAGAACAATTGGAACACATTAAATCTTCAAAATTGGTAGACCAATTGGAAAAATTTTTAGATTTCCCAAAAATTGATCCACACGGAGATCCTATTCCTAATGCAGAAGGAGAAATAGCTTTTGTACAGCGAAAAACTTTAGCAGAAGCAAACACTCACACAACGTATAAATTAATAGCCGTAAAGGATAATAGTTCTTCTTTTCTGCAATATATAGTGAAATTAGGTTTGGGTTTAAGCAGTCAAATCAAAGTTATTAACCGACAAGAATTTGATGGCTCATTAGAAATCGAAGTCAACGGAAAGCGTTCTTCTATCAGTAAAAAAGTGGCTGAAAATTTATTTGTTGTATAAAAATCAATCCATTAATTTTGAGATATGATCAGCCTTTTTAATGAGTTTATTGTCTTTATCCAATAAGTACAACATCGGAGTTGAGGTTACACCAAAGGAATTTACGCCTTGTGTATCCCACTGCAATAATTCAGTATAATTAATCCAATCCAAGTCTTTTATTGCTTCTTTAAAATCGGCTTCATTGTAATCCAAAGAAATAGCAATTATTTCACCTCCTTCTTTTTTGAAATTCTCGTAATATTCTTTTATATACGGCATTTCATTTCGGCAGGCAGGACACCAGGATGCCCAAAAGACAACAATCTTTTTATCTGCTTTTACTTCATGCAAAGATTTATATCCTTTTACAGGTTCTGCAAAAATTATATTAGGAGTTAATGCTCCCGGAGCTAAGTTATGAGCCGCCAAGGAATTGCTTAATTCTTCGGTAATCACACAAGTCAAAGCATTAACTTGTGCATAATATTTCTCCAATAAAACTCCGAATTGCTCTTTGGGTAATGCCATAAAAACTGCGGATAATACATTCTGACCTCGTGAAGTTTCAAGGTCGGTTTCTTTTAATAGAAAATCAATTTCCTGTTCCAAAATCGTATTGATTTCTTCCTGACTTTGTGCACCAAAAATTGAATACCGTAAGTAATCCAGCACCAAAGCAGCTAAATAACCGGAACCTTCTAAATTGTCATTATCGTTAACCAAACGGTTGTAAATTTTATTTTTATAAATATCTGCCATAGATTTCGTATTAACGGAATTACTTGCTTTACTCAATTCTCCCACCTGAATATAATATTTCAACAAAGGTAATTCACTTGCAGGATTGGATGCCATAATTCTTTTTTCTTCTTTGATTAAGGCTTTATAAAATTCATCTTCTGCTCTATACAAAGCTTTTATTAAAGGAAAAACATTGGTTTTTAACTCATTATAAGACTCATAGGATTCATATTTCTGAAAAGCAATGGCTGTTTCTCCTTCGGTAAAAGAAGTTTCAAAAAAACTATTATTCTTATATTGAGTTTTGAATTTCACATCTTTATTATCAGTTAAAATGTCAAGAGAGGCATGTTTGCTTTGGTCAGTAACTTGGATGATTCCCTTATAATTTTGAGGAATAGTAACTGTGAATTTTCCGTTTTTATCGGTTTTAACTTTATTAATAAGTGTATTGGAGGCTCCTGTAAAAATCCGGATATAAACTGATTTTTCTGAATAGTTCTGAATTTCACCTGAAATTTTAAATTGAGCCTGTAGTATAAAACTCGCTAAGTATAAGATTCCTAAAAAATAAGCTTTTTTCATTTCTTTTGTAATTTGACCAAATTTAAAAAACCCTTTCTGTTTAGAAAGGGTTTTTTGAAATTATTTGTTAAGTAATTATAGTTTTACAATTGCTTTTCTCTTTGTGTAGATTACATAGCTTGCCATTAAAAGTGCAAATAGTAATAAAACTACTATGTATTGGTCAATTGGAGTTGCCGATGGAGCTCCGGGACCAGGACCGTCCTCCCCTTCGGTTGGTTCTGGCGGAACTTGTGCAAATAATGTTGCTAAAGGCAGTATAAAAAGTATTAAGTTTATATAAAAACGTTTCATGTAATTGTAGTTTAGTGTTGTATCTTATTTGATTATTTTTTGAACATGTAATTCACCTGTGTTAGCCTCAATTCTAACAAAATAAACTCCTCTTTGTAAATCCAAAGTTAAATCAGATGTGGTATCAACGTTTGAATAGGAAAGTATATTCATTCCATAAATATCATATACATTAACATCTGCTTTTGACCAAGTTTCATTAAATCGAACTTTATGAACTGTATTATGTTTGAAAACATAAGTTGTTCCACTCATATCCGTTTCCATATAGTTCAGGTTATTTGAACCTACCAAGGAAGGTGCACCGTTCCAATAAAGCTCATAACGTGTTTTAGCTCCATAAATATTTTCCGGCTCTACATAGTAATTAAAATCAGTTGTAACAGGAATAAATGTATTGTTTTTACTGTCGTAGAAATAGAATGAATTTCCATTTGAAAAATTCGTTTCAGAGTCGCCTAACTGATTAAAGATTGAACCATAGAACAAATCTGCTTTTACATAATATCCTTGCGAATCTCCCGTAGCACGATTAAAGAACAAAGGGATTGATTTATTTATAAAGTCAGGATTAATTGTATTAATATCCATTTTTCTTGTAGAAGTTCTTACGATTCCTCCATCTTCTTTCTCTTGACCTAAATAAAATCCTGTTCTGTCATCAAAATCATAATATTCTGCTTCCAAATTATTTGGAACGGCATTCTCTGCAACAGAAGTAACTGCAACAAATACACGATTAGCAAGTGCTTCACCATCGGTGCTGTATAAGCTTAAACTTACTTGATGAAAATCTGAGTTAATTCCGGTATTTGAATTAACATTCTGAATCAATGATAAATTAGCTGTTGTATTCGCTCGTCCTGTAATAACTCCATTAATATCTTCACTTAATTCATTTGCTGTTTTGAATGTTTTTAAATCATCCGTAAAAGTAAAGGTATAAGTATCTGCGTCTTCGTATGCAATTTGAAAAGGTTCAAAAGGCTTTATGATAACAGCTTCTTTGTCTCCTGCCCAAACATTAGCAGCATAAGTTGCTTTTTGTGCAATTGCAGTAGCTACGCCCGTTGATTGTTCCCAATCAAATTCTGTATATTTTATTACACCTTTAACCCCTATTAAATTTGCTTCTCTTAAATCTAAGTTAGAGGTATAAGGATTCCCCAATTGGTAAAGGTACTTTCCATAGGTAGCTTCATCAGCCGGAAGTGAACGAATAGGGTCAGTAATATAAGTTTTATATTTTTCGCTATAATAATTTTGTTGATTTCCCCAAACCGTCCAATTTGTAGATGGGAAATTAGCTCCGTCATAAGTTACAGAGTAGGTTCCATTAGTCGGTTTTCCTGAATATTGAAGTTTTGCATTTCCCGTCATTAATGAACTTAATCCTGCCGGTACATGGTCTAAATTCAAAATCACATAATCTGTTGGAGCAAGAGAAGTCGTGCTACTCAAATGATCATAACGAAATTTCAGATTATGCCAACGCATCATCGGAGATTTATAACGAGATAAATCTTGATAAACTATGTCAAACAAATAATCAAATGCTTCATTAGTTGTATTAAAACTGAAAGGAATGGAAAATTGTCCCCAAGGAAATATATCCGGATCAATTGAACCTTTTTCCATTGCCAAAAAACCAGATGTTACGTTTGCATCGTTTATAATTACTTGACCGTAATTATCAGCATCTGTCCAAGTAGAAACAAAAACACCAGCTTTTGCTTTATTATCTAAAGCTGTTGCTTCATTATGAAATTCTCCGTCAATTTTAATGTTTCCGGCGTTTTCTATAGTTTTAGCTTGAGACACTCCGGACTCTATCCGAAAATCATCACCAAAATAAACTAAAGTTTTGGACTCTACTTTTACTTTTGCATTTCCGGTGATGTAAGCATTTTGAGCAAACAAACAACCCGAAATCATACCAAAAGACAAAGAAAGCATTAAGTAATTCTTTTTCATATTCTTAAAGATTTAGTTGGTATTAAATCGTCTTTCTAATTGGCAAAGATATGTATAATTTTTTGTTGGTGAAAAAAATCAACTAATTTTCTTAAGTTTATTTTTCGGACTCCAATTTAACTTTTTCTCTATCACTTCTTTTGATAAATGAAACTTTTTAGGTAGTTCGTCAATATTGTACATTAAATCTGTAAAAACTTCTTCTGTAACAGAGCGCAGACCGCGTGCTCCAAGCCCTAAATGATTGGCTT
>JAQVDG010000261.1 GCA_028698395.1 Weeksellaceae bacterium | reverse complement strand
GCCAAATGACAGACGAATTAAAAAATTGGGCTATTGAAAACATGAAAATATTTATTGAGACTTTTCAACCAGAATTAGATAAAATTAATTGATAAAAGAAACATTTATTATGCAAACCAAAGAAGCCGAATCCCGCATTAAGATCAACCGTCTGCTCAAAGCAGCCGGCTGGCGCTTTTTTGATGATGAAAATGGAGCAGATTAGACGAAACAAACAAAGAAATTTTATACAATAAATTTGGTATTAAAGTTGAAGATAATTAATAAACAATTTTAGGACACCCATGTTCGAACAAACATTCAAAAACATAGACAATATTCTATACACAGATTCAGGTGTTGACGGTGAGCTGGATTATACGGCACAAACCTCTTGGATTTTATTTTTAAAGTATCTGGATGCCTTGGAGCAAGAAAAAGCCGACGCTGCAGCTTTAAAAGGTGAACCTTATACTTTTATTATCGATGAACCCTTCCGCTGGTCTAAGTGGGCAATGCCAAAAACTAAGGATGGAAAACCGGATCATCATCAAGCCAAAACCGGTCCCGATCTCATAGAATTCGTGAACTTAAAACTGTTTCCTTATCTGGCATCATTTAAAGTTGAACACCGAGAAACTCCCAAAACAATAGAGTACAAAATTGGCGAGATATTCAGTGAGTTGAGCAATAAGATTCAAAGCGGTTACAATTTAAGAGAGATTCTTGATTCCATTGATGATTTGCCTTTTGGATCATCAAGGGATAAACATGAATTGAGCTTTCTTTACGAGGATAAAATTAAAAAAATGGGGAATGCCGGACGAAATGGCGGGCAGTTCTATACACCCCGGCCACTCATTCGTGCTATGATCAACGTGACAGATCCTCAGGTGGGAGAAACGATTTATGATCCGGCTGTTGGCTCAGCCGGCTTTTTATGTGAAGCCTTTGAATACATGAAATCGAATATGGAGCAAACCACTTCGAATCTAAGAACCTTGCAAGAGAAGACTTTTTATGGTAAAGAGAAGACAAATCTAGCCTACGTCATCGGGGTGATGAACATGATCCTGCACGGGATCGAAGCGCCGAATATCATTCATATCAACACGCTGACGCAAAATATCCGGGATATTCAGGAAAAGGACCGTTATGATATTATCCTGGCAAATCCGCCTTTCGGCGGCAAGGAACGCAAAGAGGTCCAGCAGAATTTTGACATTAAAACCGGTGAAACGGCCTTTCTTTTCTTACAACATTTCATTAAATCGCTCAAAGCCGGCGGTCGTGCGGCCATTGTGATCAAGAACACCTTTTTGAGCAACGGCGATAATGCCGCGGTCAGTCTCCGCAAGCATTTGCTTGAGACTTGTGATTTGCACAGCATTCTGGATATGCCGCAGGGGACCTTTCTGGGTGCCGGCGTAAAGACCGTGGTACTTTTCTTCAAGAAAGGGGAAGCCACACGCAAAACCTGGTATTACCAGCTGGATCCCGGTCGCAATATGGGGAAAACGAACTCACTGAATGACGAAGATATGAAGGAATTTGTCGAGTTGCAGAAGACAAGGGCGGAAACGGAACGATCCTGGATGGTGGACATCGCAGATCTCGATAAAGAAACATTTGATCTCAGTGTAAAAAACCCGAACAAACAAGAAGAAACCGCCCTGCGCCAACCGCGAACCATTTTGGAAGAAATGAAAGCATTGGACGAAGAAAGTGCTGAAATCTTAAACTCAATTTTGGAATTGCTATGAAGCAAAGTTGGGACATAAAAAAGTTGAGAGATGTAATTGTAGAAAACAGAAAATCTACATTAAAATCAAAAGGAAATTTTGAAGGTGATTTCCCTTTCTTTATTAGTGGAAAAACCATAAAAACAATAAACATAAGCATAATTGATGGTGATAATATTTATCTACCTACTGGTGGAAATTTCTACATTCATTATTATAGCGGAAAGGCATCATATTCCACGGATACTTGGTCATTAAGGACTAATAGTTCAGCAGACATAAAATATTTTTTCTATTTTTTACTACTCAATGAAAATATAATTGGTGAAAAGCATTTTAAAGGTGCTACAATAAAACATTTACAAAAAAATGATTTTAAAGAAATTGAATTCCCTATTCCCCCTCGCCCCGAACAACAACACATTGTTTCCATTTTAGACGAGTGCTTTGCTGCCATAGACAAGGCAAAAGCCAATGCAGAACAAAACCTCCTTAACGCCAAAGAACTTTTTGAGAGCTATTTGAAAACAGCTTTTGAAAATAAAGTTCACGGTGAAAGGTTTGAGTCTTTAGATAACCTATGCGAGTTAATTGTAGATTGTGAACATAAAACTGCTCCAACCCAAGAAATAGGTTATCCTTCGATACGAACCCCGAATATTGGCAAAGGTGAATTGATTTTGGAAAATGTAAATCGTGTTTCTTATGAAACGTATCTTCAATGGACAAGAAGAGCTGTTCCAAAGTCAGGTGATTTGATTTTGGCTCGTGAAGCACCAGCTGGGAACATAGCTGTTATTCCTGAAAATATTGAAGTTTGTCTTGGTCAGAGAACAGTTCTTTTAAGACCAAAAAAAGACAGGCTGGTTTCAAAATACTTAGCTTACTTAATACTTTCAAAGGAAGTTCAAGAAATTCTTTTGTCTCATTCAACAGGCGCAACAGTTCAGCATATTAATATGAAAGATATTCGTGCATTTAAAATTTACGACCTATCAGATTTAAAAGAACAAATAGCTGTTGTTCATAAATTAGATTCCTTACGAGCAGAAACGCAAAAATTGGAAGCTATTTATCAAAAGAAAATAGATGATTTGGATGAATTGAAAAAATCAATCTTGCAAAAGGCATTTGCAGGAGAATTGAAAACTGAAATTAAAGTATTTGCAGAACAAGTATGAAAAAAATAGACTTACATATTCATACAAAAGCATCACCTTATAGTGATTCTGTTTATGATTTCAGCATTTCCAAATTACAGGAATACGTTGAAAAATTGTCTATTGATTGTATTGCTATAACTAATCACAATTTATTTGACCTTGAACAATTTAATCAAATTTCCGAACGACTTGAAAATACAGTTCTACCCGGCATTGAAATAGATATTGAAAAGGGTCATTTACTTTTAATTTCTGAAAACACTGAACTTGATGATTTTAAAAATAAATGTAATCAAGTTGAAAATCTAATTCAAAGCAAGTCGGATTATATTTCTGTCCAGCAGTTAAAGGATATTTTTACAGATTTAAGCAAATATTTATTGGTGCCTCATTACGATAAAAACCCGATTTTAAGACCAGAAATTATTGAACAATTAAAACCATTTATAACATCGGGAGAAGTTTCAAGTGCCAAAAAATTTCAATACTGCATAAACGATACAAATAGTTTGGTACCTGTATTATTCAGCGATTTGCGTTTCACTCAACAAATGACTGACTTTTCACCTCGCCAGACTTTTATTGATATTGACGATACATCTCTTAGGGCAATTAAAACCTGTCTTATGGATAAAAACAAAGTTTTTATGCATCATAGCGATGGTCATCGTTTTTTTCAAATATTCGAGAATGGTCAAAAGCTCTCAACAGGTTTAAATGTAATATTGGGTGAAAGGTCATCAGGTAAAACTTATACGCTTAAAAAAATTGCTCGATTATATGAAAATGTAAAACATATAAAGCAATTTGAGCTTTTAGAAACAGATGAAGAAAAAGACAAAAAGAAATTTGATGATTTACTTACGACTAAGCAATGTGGTGTTTCCGAGCAATTCCTTAAAGAGTTTAAGGAAGTTGTTGAAGATGTTGTAAAGATTGATAGAAAGAAAAATGAAAAAAGAATAGAAATATACATAAATGGTTTATTAAAAGTGGCAGCAGAAGAAGAAAAAAAAGATGTATATTCTAAATGCACGCTATTTAACGAGAGTAAATTTATTGAAACCAAAGATGAAACTTTAAAGCAATTAATAACAGCAACCCAATTACTAATTGAAAACATACAGTATAGAACTCTCATAGATAATCGTATTCCCCATGAAATATTGAAAGAGTTAGCTGTTGATTTGATGAAAAAATACGAAGAAGTTCAACAAAAGAACTTAAAAGAAAGATGGATTAACTCTCTTGTTGCTAATATTCAGAAGGAATTACAATCCTCCACAGCTTTTGAACACGTTGAAGACATAGATTTTTACACTATACTTCTTGAAAATGAAAAACTCAGAAAATTTGAGAAAATTGCAA
>JAQVDG010000260.1 GCA_028698395.1 Weeksellaceae bacterium | reverse complement strand
ATGTTCAACCAAAAAATGAAAAAACTATGCATTTTCGGAACCACCGAAAAATGCAATATGCGATTGCAAGTTACACCTTATTTTTTATATTCAGTCATCTTTTTAGTTAAATTAAAGTTTTACTATCGGCTGGGGGTGTGACCAGTTTGGGTGAGCGGGGCAGGGGATTTATCCCCCGTTAAGAAGTTTCCTGCGTGCTGACCCGCATGCCTAACCCATTCATCCCAAATTGGTTACACCCCTTGTTGGCAACTGGTGTTTTTTGTTTTTGTCATTTTTCTTACAATTTGCTACATCGTTTCTTACTCTCGAGGGTTGGGTAGGCAAGCTCTTTGGCTGGTTTAGGTTGTGAGTTGGCTTTTTTGAGCGACCAGCCAATGTGCTTGACTAAGAAGTGGCTATTCAAAGTTTATGTCTATTTTTGAAATCCTGTCAAGTTCATCTATAATTCCCTTTTTTATAGCGTCAATTTTCAAATATTTTGTCGCAATTTCTTTTTGGGTAATCAAATCCATAATTCCGCTTTTTAGAATTGGGATTGTTACCTTGAATTTTTCAACCTTTTCTTTACTGGCTGTTTTGCTCCATTCAAATCCTTGGCTTAATAATACTTTTTCTAAAGTATATCTCATATAGTCCAAGTCTATCAATTTTTCAAATTGTGGTTTAACTATTAAGGGTCGGTGGTGGTCATTGGTTGTAAATTTATGCTTATGCCAAAAAACAAAACCTACTGAACCCTCTCTGTTCCAAGCAAGGCAATTTTCAAAATATTTCACATTGGAAAGGTTGTCCTTTATATACCCAATAGGGGTTTCATCTTTACGACCACCATAAACAGGAACATTTCCTTGATTTTTTTGAATAAAACTTGCTGTTAGACCTTTTATTGAAGGGAAATCAAAAACATCACTTAAAAGAAATTCTTCACTAAGATTTTCAGTTTCTATTTCGATTAATAAGTTTTTTATTTGTGATTTATACTCTTCAATGGTTTCTTTAATATCATTTACATATAAGATTTTATCTACAACATCTTTTTGTGTTTCAATATCAAAGTTGCCCTTCTCGTCAACAGGCATAACTATTTCCACCTCTTCAACCATATTCGGATAAACTTTGGTAAACTCATCTGAACCTTTTTCTCCTTTTCTCCCTTTTGCTAATTCTCTTAATTTAGGTTCAACAATATTTTTTACATAAAGTAAGTTTATGTTTTGCATTTTAGGCTTTAATAAACCTCTGTCTCCATTAATTGAGAATTTTCCTTCAATTAACATCATATAGCCTGCAAATCCATTGGTGGCCCAAGTTAGATATTGCCCATCATAATCATATGTGTTTATATGAGTTAATGGTGCATTATTAGATGCAGAGTAAACAGGATTATCTCCTTTATTTAAATTGCCGTAGTTTTTGGTATAAAGAGATTTACCCTTTTCAATATCAAAAAGGTCTTTAAGTTTATAAGCCTCCTTGATTAGTTCAGACTTTTTTTTTTCTGATAACTCTTTTATTCCTTCTTGAAAAGTTTTTAAGGAAATAGACATATCTTCTACTAATGAAGAAAAGTCAAGTAATCCTAATTTTTCTTTTTTCTCACTTATTCCGAGTACGATTTTTTCGTCCTCGCTCCACCATTTGTCTATTATCCAAGAGTTTTCTAATGAATTTGTAAAGTCTGTAAATGGGAATATTTTACATCTTTTATCTGTATTGATTTTTGCAAAACTTGCCTTATTCCCTTTGAAAAAGGAATACAATGTAACGGCTTCGCTTAAATCATCTTGGTCAATGTCAAATCTGTAAACGTCTCTTGTTTCTCCTATCTCACTTACTAAATAAGTAAACACAGGGTCAATCTGAACGTCCTTTTTGTTTGCTTTTTTAGTTAAGCAAAGAATGTAAGTTTTTTTGTTTGTAGTAAAAAACGTGTTTAATGGTAACGATACGATACCGTCTATATAACATTCATCTATTATAAACTGCCTCAAATTTTTATCATTTTGACGATTAAAAATTCCGTCGGGAACAATAATAAAAGCTTTTCCGTTTGGTTTCAATGCTCTGATAATCCACTCCATAAACAAACCCTCAACGCCAATTGCATTGATTTTGTAATAGTTAACAAGAGTACCGTCTTTTTTGATTTCGTCTTTTAAGTTACTACTTCCACTTGTTACGTAAGGTGGATTTGTTACGATAAGGTCGTACTCATTTTCAACAGGTTCAGAAAGTGTACCTAAAATGGAATTCGTTTTGAGTATAAAGCTGTCGTTAAAAAGTTGAGCAAATTCTGTTGTAATACCTGGATTTTCTTTGATGATATCAGAAAAATAAATCAACATATTGGCTTTTGCCAATATGATTGTTTTTTGTTCATCTTTGTCAAACCCTTTGTCGTAACCGTGAATGGTGATTTTAGGAATTAGCTTTCCTTTCTTGATTTCGTAGAATTGGTCAAGTTTTGTAATAACTGGCTCTAATAAAAATTTTCCAACGCCACAAGCTGGGTCGCAAATTTTAGCTCCTACTTTTATGTCGTCTTTTGCCATTTCTACAACGGCTCTAACTACTTTTAGAGGTGTAAAAAATTGGCCCCAATTTTTCTTGCTGATACTTTCTTTTAGGAAACTTTCAAAAAGTTGGCTTTTGAAATCGTAATCAATATGTTCAAGTTTTCCGTAGTCTTTAAACTTGGTCAATACTTTTTTGAAAACTGTACTATATCCTTTTACAGCTTTTTGGTCTTTACTTACAAAAATAGTTCCGTTGATAATGGTTGTTTTGTCTGCTGGATTTTCAGGAAACAAAGTTTTGATTTTAGGACGTACAATACTTGCATATGTTTCTAAAACTTCATCTTCTGTGTTACCACTAAAACTATCATAAAGATTATTGAAGTTATACATTCCTTGCAATACCCCTAAATCACTTAAATATTTAAAAATGAAAAGTTCTACAAATGTATAAAGACAATTTTCTGGTGTTGCTCCACTTACGGACCAAATGTCTTGCCAAATCTGTTTCGCCAAGTCCGTTGGGTTTACCAATTGTTTCGGCTTGATTTGGTCATTTAATTCGTTTATTGAAAAAACAATTTTCTCAATAAGTTCTGGTAATTTCTCGTCTTTTAAGTCAAAGTTTGTTTTTATTTCTTTTCCGCTCTCGTCCTTAATTTTATTGCCTGTCAAGACATTTACCCAAACAGTTTCTTTAGTATCTGTTGCAATAATTATATGAGCATCAAGTTTTCGGGCAACTTCTAATTCTTGTTTTATTGCCTTATTTTTTTGTTCTGCTGTTTTAAATTCAGACGGTTTTTTATATTCGATAACAGCAATTACATTCTTCTTCTGAACAATTAAGCCATCAACTTTCTTTTTTTCTTCAGCTCCGTAGTTGACATTACGAATAATGCCGTGTTCTTTTAATGCCTTTACAGATGTTGCACCAATATTATAAAAATCCCACTTGCCAAGCTTTTGGCAGTTGTTAATCAGATCTCTTTGTAATAATTCTTCGCTCATTAGTCAAAACTTATTTTGGCTTGTTTGGCATTTGTGCTTTTTAAATATTTAACATTGTTATCAGCAACTACAAAAACATTTTCAGAACAATGATTCTTATATGCTTCCACAGCAAATTTGTCTGCATAAAATAGGTCATTCACCTTTTGAAACTCCATTTCTAACAGTTCCGCAAGTTCTTTCAGTTTTGTCTTGCTAAACTTTTGAGAGCCGTTTTCGATTTTACTTATAGCAAAAGCGTTGATGCCAATTTTTGCACCAAATTCGGTTTGTGTCCAACCGTGTTTTTCTCTTTCCTCCTTAATAAAATGCCCGAAACTTGCCATTTTTATATCTGCATATTTTCGACTTGACCTATATTTCGCAAATATAATAAGTTTATTTTAAAAAGTCAAGTATATTTTATCAAAAGATTCAGGGTGGTGGGTGGGCTTGGGTGTTTAGGCAAGAAAACAACTCTTTTGCAAGCCGAAGCATCGGTTTAAGTGACGGGGCTTGCAAATGTGTTGTTTTGTGGGTTGGAAGTTCATTAATTCGTTTTACTTTTTTCTGTCTTTATGTAGCAAATTGTCTGTTGTCGCACTTACACTTGTTGCCAACTCTACTATACATCTGCTGTAGTATTTAGAATTGATGCGTTGACAACCTTTTTTGAGCACAACCGTATTATATGTTAAATTCATAATTTGATTATCCGCTATAATGCCTATGACAAATGAGCTGTTT
>JAQVDG010000259.1 GCA_028698395.1 Weeksellaceae bacterium | reverse complement strand
GCTTATTCGGGATTCAGAAGAGGATTCATTCAGGCATTTGCTGGATTTATTTCAATTGGAGCAGGAATTTGGGTTGGATTAAATTTTTCCGGATTATTAGAAAGTAGTGTAGCGCAATACGAATCCGTTCCACCTCATTTAGTTCGTTTGTTAGCTTTAATACTAACTATTTTATTGGTTTTTTTAGGAATTCGAATCATTGCAAAATTAATTCATACGGCGGTTCATACAGTCGGTTTAGGATTGATAAACCGATTAGGAGGATTAGTATTTAGTTTACTTTTGAGTGGATTGACCTTAGCTGCAATTTATTATTTTGCAAGTCCTTATTTAGCTTTGATATTGGATGAAGAAACTCTGAATTCAAGTTTAGGAATTCCTTATTTGGCAGAATTGTCCGAAATCCTAAAAATGAACGTATTGTAATTTAACGATAAAGTGTATATTTGAACCTAAAAAAATAAAATCATGAATTTTCAATTATCAGAAGAACATTTAATGATCCGCCAGGCAGCGAGAGATTTTGCTCAGAATGAATTATTGCCCGGTGTGATTGAAAGAGACGAAAAACAAATATTTCCTACCGAACAAATCAAAAAAATGGGTGAATTAGGATTTTTAGGCATGATGGTCAATCCTAAATACGGAGGTGGCGGAATGGATACCATTTCCTATGTCTTAGCAATGGAAGAAATCTCAAAAGTTGACGCTTCAGCATCTGTCGTTATGTCAGTAAATAACTCTTTGGTTTGCTGGGGATTGGAAAAATTTGGAACCGAAGAACAAAAACAAAAATATTTGACCAAATTAGCAACCGGTGAAATCATTGGAGCTTTTTGTTTGTCAGAACCGGAAGCAGGTTCAGATGCAACTTCTCAACGAACAACTGCTGAAGACAAAGGTGATTATTATTTGTTAAATGGAACCAAAAACTGGATAACCAACGGAGGAACAGCTTCTGTTTATTTGGTAATGGCTCAGACTCATCCGGAAAAAGGACACAAAGGAATCAATTGTTTGATTGTAGAAAAAGGAATGGAAGGCTTTCAGGTTGGATTGAAAGAAAACAAATTAGGAATTCGAGGTTCTGATACACATTCATTGATGTTTACCGACGTGAAAGTTCCAAAAGAAAACCGAATCGGAGAAGATGGTTTCGGATTTACTTTTGCAATGAAAACTTTATCGGGCGGACGTATCGGAATTGCTTCTCAAGCTTTAGGAATTGCAAGTGGAGCTTTAGAATTAGCTACAAAATATTCAAAAGAAAGAAAAGCATTCGGAAAACCAATTTCAGAACATCAGGCAATTGCGTTTAAATTAGCCGATATGGCAACTGAAATTGAAGCTGCACGTTTCTTGTGTTTACAAGCTGCTTTCTTGAAAGATCAAGGTCAAAATTTTGATAAAGAAGGAGCAATGGCAAAATTATTTGCATCAAAAGTTGCGATGGATGCAACGGTAGAAGCAGTTCAAATTCACGGCGGATACGGATATGTAAAAGAATATCATGTAGAAAGATTAATGCGTGATGCGAAAATCACTCAGATTTATGAAGGAACTTCAGAAATTCAAAAAATCGTGATTTCTCGCGCTTTATTGCGGGATTAAAAAATCGAAAAGAACATAGAATTAAAAACCTTTCGAAAAACTTCGGAAGGTTTTTTTGTGTCCTATTGCAAGATGTTTGTAATTCCACAGGAAAGTTGTAAATTTCAGTCCAATTTGTCAAAAATGTTTATAGAGTTAAAAAACTACTTTTCTGAAAAATCAGTGGAACTGACTCCGGATTTGGAAGAATTGATGGATTCCTGTTTGCAAAGAAAAACAGTAAGTAAAAATGAAATTATAGTTCGACAAGGCGAAATAGGAAAATATACTTATTTCGTAGCCAAAGGTTTGTTGCGTTCTTATGATATTGATGAAAACGGAAAAGAACATATTTTGCAATTTGCACCGGAAAATTGGTTGATTTCAGACCGTTCCAGTACTTTATTAAACGAGGCTTCAGAACTGTATATTGATGCAATTGAAGATTCTGAAATAATTTTATTAGACAATATTTTTCTTGAAAAAGCAACTGAATTAAATCCAAGTTTTCAACGATTTAATTTATTTGCATTGAACAATCATATTCGTCAACTGCAAAAGAGAATTAATTTGTTAATAGCTTCCTCTGCTGAAGTTCGTTATTTAGATTTTATCCGACTCTATCCCAATATTTTACAGAGAGTTCCACAGTGGATGGTTGCTTCTTATTTGGGAATCACGCCCGAATCTTTGAGCAGAGTGCGTAAGGGATTGGCAAAGAAAAAATTTATTCAATAAATTCATATAGAATGATAGGAAATCGCTCAAAAATTAGCATATTTGTTGTTAAAGTAACTTCTGAAACCTAAATATGAAACAAATAAAAATCCTTGTTTTCTTTTTATTGTGTAATTTTTTGTTTGCTCAAAATTTCACAGTTAAAGATTTTTCGGCTGAGTTTACCGTAAATCCGGAAGGTTATTTTGATGTAGTAGAAAAATATGAAATCGAATTTCATTCAGCAAGTCATGGAATTTTCAGAGATATTCTGATTCGTTATTATTTGGATTCTTCTGAAGAAACGGACGAAAGCAAACGTCAATTAATCATTAAAAACATAAGAGTTCCCAATCGGAAATATTCAGTAAATCCATCTACAGAACGGGGACAATGGTCTTCTTCAGAATTGCGGATAAAAATAGGCGATCCGGATATTTGGGTGAATGATTTTGAACGTTATGAAATCCGATACAGAGTGTACAATGCTTTTTTAAAACGAGTGGATGATACTACTATTCAGTTTTATTGGAATGTGAAATCACCGGATTGGGATACAACTTTTGAAAAAATAAGTTTTAAATTAATTGTACCCGAAGGAATTGAACTTTCAGCAGAAAACAGTTTTGTCTATTCCGGTTCTTATGGAGAAACCGATGTTTCTGACGCATTTAATATTTCCTATTCCGATAATATTTTAACAGCAGAAAGTAAGGAAAATTATACATCGAGCAGGGGAGAAGCTTTGACACTTTTATCAAAATTACCGGCAGATAAAGTTTCTTTTGTTTTGCTCAAACAATCCATGTTTGAAAAATTTGGTTGGCTTGTGATTCCTTTTTTGATGATTTTGTATTTTTTGAAACTTCGGAAAAAATACGGAAAAGAAAAAGTAATTTCCATAACCAGTTATTATCCACCTAAAAATATCGACCCGGCATTGGCAGGTTATTTAATTGATGATAACGCAGATACACATGATTTGGTAGCTTTAATACCCAAATGGGGACAAGAAGGAATCATTCGTTTAGAAGAAATTCCTAAAAGTGGTTGGTTTGGAAAAGCAGATTTAAAGTTGATTAAATTAAAAGAAATAACCCATAAAGTTCCTTTGTATGAACGGACGATGTTTGATGGGCTATTTTCCGGTTCAGAAACCAAAGTTTTGGTAAGTAGTTTAAAAGAAAACTTTTATACTACTATGAAAAATGCAAAATCACAATTGGAGATTAAAGCCAAACCTTATTACGAAAAACGCTCCAGAAAAATAATTTTATTGACTTCGATAGGAGTCGTTTTTGGACTTATTTTGGTTGCAATTTGTTATTTTTTATTTGGAGAATTTGCCAGTTTTGCTGTGGGAGCAACCGGTTTAATTTTATGGATAATGACTATGAAATTTCAACGAAAAAACCCAGAAGGAAAAGAAATTTTGTCCGAATTACAAGGATTCAGACAATTCATCCGTTTGGCAGATGTCAATCGAATTAAAGTTTTACTAAAAGACGACCCAAATTATTTTGAAAAAACAATGAGTTATGCTTTGGCATTTGGTTTATTAAAACAATGGGCAAAACAATTTGAAGGTTTGGATGTTGCTCCTCCGGAATGGTACGGAGGTCCGATGATAACACCGGGAATGTACAGTATGTCTAATTTTGCCAATTCTTTTAGTGATAATATGTCCACAATGAAATCCAATATGATTAGCACACCTCCTTCTTCCGGTGGAGGAAGTTTTGGGAGTTCCGGAGGTGGATTCTCCGGAGGTGGATTTGGTGGCGGAGGAGGAGGAAGTTGGTAGTGAAATTAAAACCATATCTCCGGATTTATATAAAAATAAAAGAGAAAGAATGTTCAAAAAAAGAATTAATTTATATTCAAAAATAGTAGTGTTGGTTTGTCTTTTTTCTTCCATTGGGCTCAAATCCCAGGATCGGGAGGCTTTTTACCAAATCT
>JAQVDG010000258.1 GCA_028698395.1 Weeksellaceae bacterium | reverse complement strand
ATCTGCCTAGCACCAAATTTTCGTACAACAACAAAGCCTGTAACCTTATTGCTGGAATTATAGAAGAAACATCTGAACTAAAATTGGATAAATTTCTCGACAAATATCTATTTGCCCCAATGGACATAAAGGATTATCACTGGCGGACTGACCCATCAGGAAATCCCTATGCTATGGCAGGACTTGAAATTTTACCTACTGATTTTGCTAAAATTGGGCTATTGATGTTGAAAAATGGAAAATGGAATGGACAGCAATTAGTTAGTGAACAAGGAATTCAAATAATGTTAGAATCATCCGAAAAAAATAAAATGTATGGATTACAATGGTGGCTGGCTTTTGAGGATGAAGATTATGCAATTGACAGTGAATTCATTGCGTCTATAAGTGATAAAACGGATGAGAAAACGCTGAGATTAGTAGAAAAGTTGAACGGGAACTATACCAATATGAATGAAATTTTCGGAAAAGCAAAAAGTATTTTTTCAATGGAAGAACTTCAATCTATTGGTAAATTGTTTGGTGGGTTATCCAAAAATGATTGGAAAATTACTCCTAATGGGAAAATGGTAACTTATTCGGCAATAGGGTACTTAGGACAATACCTAATCATTGTTCCAGAAAAAGACATTGTTTTGGTTCGTATGATAGATGCTAAAAATTACAAAACAAGCACGATAAACGCCTCATTGGGAAACCTTCCGAAACTGGTTGAGAAACTTTAAATCCAAGAATCACAACGCACAACAACGGCTATGCGCCAGGCGGGAAAACCGTCATCGGTTGACAGTTGACGGATACGAGAAATTCTCGGTTTCAAAAGAAAAACAGTAGTAAAAGCCCCCGCCCGAACGCAAAGCCCCGAACCGTTATCAGCAACCCTAATCGAACACCGTGCAGAAAGAGAGGAATGAGAACAAACATAAAATTTGACTTGACACAAACAACATCCCACTGTTAAATAGTGATAGAAATACAAAAACAGGTTGTTTTTATACGATTTTTTTCGTATACTTGCACCGATATTTTTCATAGCGGTACTTCTGATTAAATCCAATTATGGCTAACCGCTATCTTACTTCAAGATGAATTTCTTTGGCTTCGTATAGTAAAATCATTACTGCCTTTTAATTCAGAAAAAAATTAAACGATCTAATCGCAATCAACATTGTGGTTGCATTTATTTTTATTATGATTCAATATACCTGTTACAAAAATCCACAAGAAGTTTCCACCGAAACAGAATATGAGATTACTGATTTTCTGTTTACACATTTAGAACAGTATGGTGATGCCAGGACTGATATTCAGAAATGTTTAGACTATGCTTTGTATAGAAATGGTAAGCTCGGAGGCATTCTTTTTACGGCAAAAGACAATGACGAAATGGTGGGTGCCGTTATCATAAACTTCACGGGAATGAAGGGGTACATTCCGGAAAATATTTTGGTCTATATCGCTACACACAATAATTACAGAGGACAAGGCATCGGGAAGCAGTTGATGCAAATGGCAGTAGAGTACACCGAGGGAAATATTGCCCTGCACGTAGAACCGGACAATCCAGCCAAACTCCTTTACGAAAAAATGGGCTTTACCAACAAGTATCTTGAGATGCGACTGAACAAATAAATCACAATGGCTCACATAGAATTAAATAAGAAAAAATTAAGAGGAAATTATCAATACCTAAACCGGCTTTTTACGGACAATGATATAAAATGGGGCGTGGTGTCCAAAGTGTTTTGTGGCTCAAAAACTTATCTTAAAGAAATCATTAACCTTGGTGTAAAACAAATGTGCGACAGCAGGATTACCAACCTGAAAATCATAAAATCTATCAACCCGAATATTGAAACAGTATTTATCAAACCGCCCGCTAAGCGTTATATTTCCAGTGTTGTGAAGTATGCCGATGCCAGTTTCAATACAGAATATGAAACCATAAAAATGCTTTCTGCCGAAGCGGTTCGGCAAAACAAAATCCATAAAATCATCATTATGATTGAGTTGGGAGAGTTGCGTGAGGGCGTGATGAGAGAAGAATTTATAGACTTTTACGGAAAGGTATTTAACCTGCCCAATATTGAAGTAGTGGCTTTAGGTACGAACCTGACCTGTATGTACGGTGTGTTACCCAACCAAGACAAACTCTTACAGTTATGTCTGTACGAACAGCTCATAGAAGCAAAGTTCAACAAAGTGATTCCATACATTACCGGAGGTTCTTCGGTAACGATTCCGCTGATTTCACGTGGCTTGTTACCAAAAGCTATCAATCACTTCCGGGTAGGCGAAACCTTATTTTTGGGAACAGATGTTTATAACAACGAGCCAAACCCCGATATGCACCAAGACGTGTTTAAACTCTATGCCGAAATCATCGAACTGCGAGAAAAACCAATGATACCGGACGGCAATCTTGGACACAACGTGAGCGGAGAAGTCTTACAGTTTAACGAAGATGAAAACAACAGCTCGCATCGGGCGATTATAGATATTGGGCTCTTAGATGTAGAAGAAAAGCATATCCAGCCTTTAGATGCGGATTTGAAAATTGTAGGCTCAAGCTCAGATATGATGGTTGTGGATTTGGGAAAAAATTCTAATAAATATAAAGTGGGCAACCTTATAGAATTTGATTTGGACTACATGGCAATTCTTCGGCTGATGAATTGCGATTATGTGGATAAAAAAGTGACGGAATTTTAACATTAAAGGAAAACACAAAAACTATGGACATTACGAATATTCAGGTACAAAGCGAGGTTTACACGTGGTTATTTGAAAAACTTTTAAATTCAGGCTTATCCGAAAAAATGGCACATTCAGTTAATTCGGTTTTAGTGATAATTTTTCTGGCTATTGTGCTGTATGTCGTTGATTATGTTTCTCGTTGGATTTTGAGAAGTATAATTGTCAGAGCTGTACGAAAAACCAAAACGAAGTTTGATGATTACCTTATCGAAAACAAGGTGATTAAATACTTTATGCACATTGTTACCATTATTATTGCCAAATTGTTTTTGCCTTTGATTTTTTTAGGGCTTCCGAAATGGATAAATGTAACAATGAAGTTTACAGATGTGGTAATGATTATCACAGTTGGGCTGTTTGCAAATGGAATCATTAAATCGGTCAGAGATTGGCTCAAAACTAAAAAAGCTTTTCAGGATAAGCCAATTGACAGTTATGCTCAAGTTATAACTTTGTTGGTTTTCTTTGTATGTGGAATTATAATTTTCTCATCTCTTACCGGAAAATCTCCTTATGCCTTTCTTGTTTCTTTGGGTGCTGCTTCGGCGATTCTGATGTTAATTTTTAAAGACACCATTTTGGGATTTGTAGCGAGTATTCAGGTTTCTGCCAATGATATGGTTCGTGTCGGGGATTGGGTTGAAATGCCGAAATACGGAGCAGACGGAGATGTGATTTCCATCAACCTGAATACGGTTAAGGTAAGTAACTGGGACAAAACTATTACAACCGTTCCAACTTATGCCTTTATTACCGATTCATTTAAAAACTGGAGAGGAATGACCGAAACCGGTGGAAGACGTATAAAACGTTCAATCCATCTGAAAATGAGTAGTTTTAAGTTTTTGGAAGACAGCGATCTGGCACAATTCAAAAAATACCGCCTGATAAAAGATTATATCCTTGAAAAAGAACAGGAAATCGAAGAATACAACAAAACTATTGATGCAGCGTCTACTCCTGTTAATATCCGAAGAATGAGCAATATCGGGGTTTTCCGTATTTATGCAGAAAACTATCTGAAAGAAAATAACCGAATTCATAAAAATATGACTTCTATGGTTCGGCAACTTGCACCAACTTCGCAAGGTCTTCCGTTAGAAATTTACTGTTTTAGTAGTGATATTCGTTGGATTTATTATGAGCAAATTATGGCTGATATTTTTGATCACCTGTTGACGATTGTTCCTGAATTTGGTCTGGAAATATTTGAAGAACCTACAGGTGGGGATTTTGCTAAATTAACCTCAGAGAATTTATAAAGACCAAGCATTCAACAACAAGATGAATAATTCGGGTACAGAACTAAAAAAATCTTTTGGATTAAAAATGGCAATCATTATTGTAATGAGTGCTATAATTGGTTCGGGTGTTTTTAAAAAAGTATGACTCGTCCTAAAAAAAGTTTACAGGTTAAAGATTAAATCCTACTACAAATTTACAATTAAAAATTAGTCCTGCAATTGGTTTACAGGAGTTGCCTTTTTCTGATAATAATTCTTCCATAATTTCT
>JAQVDG010000257.1 GCA_028698395.1 Weeksellaceae bacterium | reverse complement strand
TCATCATACGGAGCGGGTCATCTTAGTACGTTATGTCGGGATTCAAAGGCGTTCGGAGCAATTTGTTTTTTAAATCATCCAGTCCGTGAAAAGGGTCGGTTAATTCTCCATAATTTTTTTGATTCAAAGAAATTGCCAAAGCATTTATGGTAAAATCACGGCGATTTTGGTCATCTTCTAAGGTTCCGTCTTCTACAAGAGGTTTGCGACTGTCTGAATTGTAAGATTCTTTTCTTGCTCCCACAAACTCAATATCCATATCTTTGTAACGTAACATGGCGGTTCCGTAATTTTTAAAAACCTGAACTTTCGGTTGTTTAGGCAATAATTCCGAAACTTTTTGAGCTAATTCAATTCCGCTTCCAACGGTTACAAAATCAATGTCTTTTTTAAAATCCCTTTTCAGAAAAAAATCCCGTACAAATCCGCCAATAACGTAAGTTTCCAGGTTTAAACTTTCAGAAGCCTGAGAAACAATTTCAAAAATCGGATGAGATAAAGCTTGTTTGTAGTTCAACGTTTTTTTATTTCAGATTTCAAGTTATTTTCTAATAATCGTAACCCTGTTATCCAATGTTAATTTTATAATGGTTGAGGGTTTGTCCATTTTTTTTTCGCGGTGCAAATTTACTACATAATCCACTCCTTTAATAATTTCCGGGCTGATTTCCGAAAAAGACTTTGGAGTCGGTTCTCCACTAATATTGGCAGAAGTTGAAACTAAGGGTTTTTTCATTCGTTCCATTAAAGTAAAACAAAATTGTTCTTTCACAATTCGTATTCCGATGGAATTATCTTCTGCAATTAATTCTTTGGCTATATTTTTAGGTTTATCGAGAATCAAAGTTGTTGGTTTATCGGATAAATCCCAAATTTGAAAAGCATTCTCCGGAATTTCATCGAAAATCCGGTACAACATTCGGTCATCATTGACCAAAGCAATCATACTTTTGGATTCTATTCTTTTTTTTAATGTAAAAATTTTTTTAACTGCTTCAGAATTTGTTGCATCACACCCGATTCCCCAAACAGTATCGGTTGGATAAAGAATAATTCCTCCGTTTTGGATTACTTCAAAAGCATTTTGGATTTCTGTTTTTATATCGGGCATATTATTTTTTATTACTGATTTTTTTTGATTCTGAAATTGTATCTCCTTTCATTGTGTAATGCCATGCCAAAGCCATATATCGGTCATAATTTACTCTGAAATCAGAATTTATAGTTTTAATTTCTTGAAATGTATTGAGGTTAATAGCTTCTGTGGGAGTCTGTTTGGAAAATGAATATAAAGTGTCATTTAAAATTATTTTATTAAAAGCAAAATAGGAATTTTTATTTTCTTCAAACATGGATGTTCCAAAAGTATAATATTCAAAACCTTCGGGAGCAATCATTTCAATAAGTGTCGGTATTATATCCACATGTCCTCCTGTGTTTGTATTTTTTGATTTAGGAACAGAATTTCCGTAAAGAATAAAAGGAACGGCTGATTTTTCGTAAAGATTGGGGTTAGGATTGATAAATCGTCTTCCGTAATGGTCTCCTGTAAAACAATACAAGCCATTTCCAAATTTTTCTTCTGCTTCTTTAACAAAATCTCCGATAGCTTTGTCACTGTACCACAAATGACCTAAATGTTTAATCGTCATTCCATTATTGAAATATTTTTTAGCTTCTTCAGGTAAATCTTTTTCACTTTTATATGGAAATCCTTTGGTCTGAAAGTCAATCGTAAAAGGAGCGTGATAACTTGAAGTGAGAATCACATTTAAGGAATATGTATTAGGTTCTACATTTTTTAAAACCAAATCAAAAAGTTTTTCGTCTTCTACTCCCCAATCTCCCGAATCGGACTTCCCTCCTGCATCTACTCCTGAAAAAACTCTATCAACACCTTGGTAGGTTGTGAAATCTCCAATATTCTGCCATGATAAAAATCCTCCATAAAAAAAATTAGTCTGGTACCCCAATTCTTTAAATTGAGTAAAAACAGATGTTATAAAAGGTTCATTGATTGCTCCTAAATGACTAACATTAACTCCGCAATTCGGAATTCCCATTGTAATAGATGCAAATGAATCAAAAGTAGAATTTGCTGCAGGTAAAAAATGTGTGAAATGAGTTCCTTTTTGAGCAATATTGTACAAATTGTCAGAAACTCCAAAGCTTTTATATTTTTCCATCAATGGCCATGCATCATAACTTTCCATAATTACCAGAAAAATTTGTTTTGGTTTTTCTATAGTAGCTCCTTTTGCTGTTTTAGTAATCAAACTAACAACAGAAGGCGAACCGTATTCTTCATAAAGAGTATTTCCTTCTGTTAAATACGGATTTATATCATTCATCGGATTCAGTTCATTAAAATCTTTAATAGCATATTTCAAAGAATGATAAGGATTAATAATTGTTTTATTTAGAAAAAAATCTTTAGAAACTCCTGCCCATTTGCGTGTTGTAGGAATTTCTCCAAAAGAACCTCTTATACTCCCAAAAAATAAACCTGAAATCAGTAGTACCATAATTGTGGTACTGTATTTAAAATTAATCTTAGTTAAAACAGCATAAATGCGGGATTTGTTTTCAAAATACCTGAATATCAAAATTCCTAAAATAATAGAACTCAGAATTATGAAAGAATTTAATATGGGATTAAAATCTTTGATAATTGTCTTTGTTACAGCTTTTTGGTCATCATATAAAGCTAAAAACAAAAAATTATTGAATTGGTCATTGTATTCTTTAAAGTAATTTATGGTTACAACACATAGCAATACAGAAAAAATCACAAATAGTATTTGACTTATTTTTCTGATTATTGAAACCATTTTGGAAATATCAAAAGCCAATAATAGAAATGAGAGTATCAACGGAATTATAATAAAATAAGAAACAACCGTCGTATCAAAACGAAATCCCATTATCAGAACATTGACTCCATCTGAAAAATCAATATCTGCAACGATTTGATTTCGGAATATTAAAATGAAAATAAGTCTAAAAATTAAAAAAAAGGAAACTCCAAAGACCCAAAAAAAAATCAAATTGCCTATTTCTTTAAAAAAGAGATTTTTTCTATTATTCATCACAATAAAGTAGTTTGAATTAATGCTCGTTCGGTTCTTTTTTCTGTTTTGAGTCAATTATTTCTTTTTTTTCTTTCTTATCCATTACTTCTTTCAATTCATCCCGAACGGATTTTTCCCATAATTCAACTTTACTGACATAAGCCGTCCGGGCAATTAAAAAAGCGGCAACCGGTGAAGTTATAAATAAAAAGAAAATAACCGCTAGGATTTTTGTTGTAACAGGAAAATCTGAAAAATGAATAGCAACCGCACTCAGAATACACCCCACTCCCAATGTAACTGCCTTAACCGTTACAGAAAGACGAGTATAAAAATCGGGCATTCTATAAATTCCCAACGAAGCAATTAAAATAAAAATCGCTCCCATCGTACTCAATATCATAATTAAAATATCACTCATTTTTATCTCCTTTATCTAAATAATAAGCAAAAGCAATCGTACTCAAAAAGGCTATCAGAGCCAAAATCATGGCAGTATCCAAAAAGGTAGGATCGCCGGAAACCAAACTAAAAACACCAATAAGTCCTACTCCGGAAGAGATAATCAAATCCAAAGCAATAACCCGATCGACCACATGAGGTCCTTTTAAAAACCGAATCATGATGATGAGTAATGAAATACTGATAATAGGAATCACAACCCACATTAAATAGGATTCAACTGTCATTATCTTAGAATTTCTATTAATTTTTTCTCTAATCCGTTTCGCATTTTTTCGATAAATTTCTCTTTATCTTTTATGTACAATCCATGAATGTACAATATTTTTTTATCGTCACTGATTTTCAAAACCATGGTTCCGGGTGTTAAAGCAATGAAATTGGTTATCATCGTGATTTCAAAATCCGTTTTTAAATTATGTTCAAAAGCTATGATTCCGGGTGTCATATTAAAATCGGGAGTCATGATTTCTCGTGTTACTTCAATATTGGCTCGAAGCATATCGTAAAAAAACGAAAGCATAAACAGAATAATTTTTGGCACTCTGTAAAAATAATGTCTTTCTCCCGGTTGAGATGCTCGTGAAAGCATCCACAAAATAAAGAAACCCATAATAAACCCAAACATAAAATTGGTATAGTTCAGGTGACCGGTCAAAGCAACCCAAACTAATGATAACAATAGGTTAAGTAAAAAATTCTTAATCATTATTCTGTGATTTTATGGTTAAGAACCGCTTCAATAT
>JAQVDG010000256.1 GCA_028698395.1 Weeksellaceae bacterium | reverse complement strand
GTTATTTTTCATCAATTCCCGCAATTCTTCGTCTTCCACTTGTCTCCCGGCAGTTTCCATTGCACGCAACAAAGTCGCCTCTGTATAAGCTTTTGGCGGACTTGTCCTTCCTTGATGAATAAAAGGTTTATGCGGACCACTCTCACCTACGGTAAATTCAGGTATTGTTTGTTCTTCGTCTTTATTTTTTTCGTCTTCTTCCTCTTTTTTATCTTTTGCATAAACCTCACGCCAGCCCGGTTCTAAAATTTGTTTTCCGCTTGCTTTAAAAGGAATTTCACCCACTTTTCCTTCTACCAAAGTATTGGAAATTTTACATTCCGGATAAAATACGGCAATAAATCGCTTTGCAACTAAATCATAAATCAATTTTTCTTCCCGGCTCAATTGAGTTGATGGTGGAATTTCAGTAGGAATAATCGCATGATGATCCGTTACTTTAGAATCATCAAAAACGGTTTTGGATTTTGGAATTGCTTTAGTCAATAGTGGTTCAATTAAATCTTGATAAAAACTCATTTTCTTCAAAATACCGGAAATTTTCGGATAAATACTTTCCGACAAATAGGTTGTATCAACTCTCGGATAAGTTACGTTCTTTTTTTCGTACAAACTTTGAATATATTTCAACGTATTTTCAGCCGAGTAACCGTATTTTTTATTGGCTTCCACTTGCAAAGCGGTTAAATCAAATAAACGCGGATTCTTTTCTTTTCCTTCTTTAATTTCAAATGAAATAATCTCAAACGGATGTTGTTTTAAATAATCTAAACCTTTTTTTGCTCGTTCATTGGAATTCAGACGATTGATTGCTGCATTAAAAATAACATCCCGATAATTGGTTTTCAATTCCCAATAATCTTCCACTTTAAATGCATTGATTTCTTTTTGTCGCTGAACAATCATGGCTAAAGTCGGAGTTTGTACTCGTCCGATGGACAAAACCGCTTTTCCACCACCAAATTTTTTTGTAAACAAACGGGTTGCATTAATGCCAAGCAACCAATCACCAATACTTCTTGCATTACCTGCCAAATAAAGATTTTTGTAATTTTCTGCCGGTTTCAAATTAGCAAAACCTTCTTTAATCGCTTCTTCGGTCAAAGAAGAAATCCATAACCGACTCATCGGTTTTTTACAAGCTGCTTTTTGCAAAACCCAACGCTGAATCACTTCTCCTTCTTGTCCGGCATCACCGCAATTGATGACTTCTTCACATTTGGCAACTAATTTTTCAATGATTTTAAATTGTTTTTCAACACCTTTATTGGGTAATAATTTAATCCCGAATTTTTCTGGAATAATTGGTAAAGTACGTAAATCCCAATATTTTAAATTAGGATTATAATCGTGCGGTTCTTTGAGTGTACACAAATGACCAAAAGTCCAAGTAACCCAATATCCGTTTCCTTCCATATAACCATCGTGCGAGGTTTTTGCGCCTACTACTTTAGCAATATCGCGTGCAACACTCGGTTTTTCGGCTATACAAAGTTTCATTTGAATTATTTTATTTTTTCGGCTGTCGGAATGGACTTCCAATCAATTTGAACATTTTCATGAATTTTAAATATAAATTCATCTTCCCATAAATCAAGCGGACTGAAAATAACATACAAATCGGATTGTTTTTCATTTTTCATCAGAAAAAAATCCAAAATATCCTGATTTTCACTCTCTTCAATCTTCATTAAAACCGATGAAAGTTGTTCATTTTCTATAAGTTGATTCCATTTTTTTTCGTCTATTATTTTTGTGGAATTCAAATAATAAATTTCGGAATAAGTAGCCAAAATCTCTTTTTGAATACATTCACTAAGTAGTTCCATCCAATCCATACAAAAGTATTATGTAAACTGCGAAATTGTATAATGTATAGTGTGTAAAAAATTCATTACCAGTGTTTTAAGTTTTAATTTTGGATAGTGTACAATTAACTTAACATTAGTAATAAATCGTCAGAATAAACCGTTGATTTCGGCATCGACTTTATCGTAAACGTAGCTCAAATCTTCCGGATTATTAACAAAATCCAAATTATCTACATCAATAATCAGAAGTTTTCCTTCATCATACGACTTCACCCATTCTTCATATTTTTCATTCAAACGATTTAAATAATCAATGCTGATGGAACTTTCGTAGTCCCTGCCCCGCATTTGGATTTGGTGAACTAAGGTAGGAATGGAAGCTCGTAAATAAATCAATAAATCCGGTGCTTCAACAAATGAGTTCATCAAATTAAAAACCGTCAGATAATTTTCATAATCCCGACTCATCAAAAGTCCCATATCATGCAAATTACTGGCAAAAATAAATGCATCTTCATGAATGGTTCTATCTTGAATTATATTTTCTCCGCTTTCTCTAATTTCTTTAACTTGCCGAAAACGACTTCCCAAAAAATAAATTTGAAGATTAAACGACCATTTTTCCATATCGTTGTAAAAATCATCTAAGTACGGGTTGTTATCCACCGCTTCAAATTGTGCTTTCCAGTTAAAATTCTTAGCAAGAAGCCGTGTTAAAGTGGTTTTTCCGGCTCCGATATTTCCAGCAATAGCAATGTGCATTTTAATACGTTTTTTGTAATGGGTAAATATAAACAAGCTTATCCTTTAAGACAAAAAGATAAGAAGGATTTATAGAAAAATAATCAAAATTCTTTGTTATTTCTAATTTTTCAAGCTTTTCTGTTTTTAAATTAAGGCTAAATAATTCACCTTCGTTTGTATAATATGCCCAATCTGACAGAATTTGAATTTGAGTATGAGATGAAATGGGAATCACTTTTTTCAAATTGGCATAATCATCGAACTTTAATATTTTATTTTTTCCGACTAAATAAATTTTTCCTTTATCATAAATTAATTCAGAGAAAAATTCTTCTGAAGTTTTATCATTTAAAATCACCGATTGGCGAAAAATTGTTTTTTCCCGGTAATTCCACAAAACCAAACGCTGCAAAACCGGATCGTAACCCCACAAATAATTCGTATCGACTAAAGCAGTTAAAATCGGTGAAAAATCTGGACTTTCTATCAAAGAAACAGCATCCTGAACGATATTCAGTTGATTATCCAATAATAATAATTTGAAAAACCCGGATTTTACCGTGATTTGTAATACGTTTTGCGTGTTCAAATCTTCCAAAACCGTACGATTTGAAAAAGTTGAAATTTTCTTGGTTTTAAAGTCTATTTTATTCAGTTCCATTGAATTTTGAATAAAATAAATCCCGTTGAATTCATCTGTTGCAAAATCGGTAATTTGCCCGTTTCTATTCAATTGAATAGAATCAAACACTTGTAATTTCTGTCCAAAACTGAAATTAAAACCTGCTAAGACAATCAAAATGTGGAAACTGATTTTCATACTCGTTTCAAAGATACTTGTTTTCAAAACAAATTTGTATGAAAAGATTTATTCTGTGTTTTTAGCATAAAAAAACGCAATCATCTTTTAAAAAAATGATTGCGTTTTGAGTGACCGCGGAAGGATTCGAACCCTCAACCCTCAGAGCCGAAATCTGATATTCTATCCAGTTGAACTACGCGGCCTCCTTTTGAGTTTGCAAAAGTAATTGTTTTTTTAATTTATAACAACTTGATTTTTTTAAATTTAAATTCTAAAACCGAATGATTTCATCGGGTGTAACACAGTAATCCAAAGGAATATCTGTTTTTTCTGATTCAATTTCAACAGGAATCGGCGGAAAAAAATTCAATCCGATTTTAAGTGTATCGGGGTTTAATTGGGATAAAAATCGGTCATAATAACCTCCACCGTATCCAATCCGGTTTCCTTTGAAATCACAGATCAGCATAGGAATGAAAACGATTTCAATTTTTTCAAGTGCAATTTTTGTCCAATTTTTGGGTTCCGGAACTTGAAAAGAACCTGTTTTCCATTCGGTTTGAGAAGAAATTTGACAAGTCAACATTTCCAATCCCTGAACTTTCGGAACTGCTACTATTTTTTTTTGTTTTAGCAGATATTCAATCAAAGAAAATGTTTGAATTTCATTTTGGCTTTTTATCGATACAAAGCAATGGAAAACCGTATTTTGCCAAATAGGTAATTGTTTGATTTGATTAAGAATTAAACTGCTTTTTTCTTCTATTTGCTGAAAAGAAAATTGTTTTCGTTCCTTTTTATAAAAACTTCTTAACTCAGGTTTTGTCATATCATTTTAACCGAGATTATCTTTACCGGACAAGCTTTTGCTGCTCTGTCCACATTTTCAAACACCGAATTATCGGGTTCTTTAAGTGTGAAAA
>JAQVDG010000255.1 GCA_028698395.1 Weeksellaceae bacterium | reverse complement strand
CAGTTAAACCATTCAAAAAATTCAAAGCAGAGGTGTATATCTTAACAAAAGAAGAAGGTGGTCGTCACACTCCTTTCCATAACAGATATCGTCCTCAGTTTTACGTACGTACAACTGACGTAACCGGAGAAATCCAGTTACCGGAAGGTGTAGAAATGGTATTGCCGGGTGATAACTTAACTATTACTGTTGAGTTAATTCAACCGATTGCATTGAATGAAGGTCTTCGTTTCGCTATCCGTGAAGGAGGTAGAACCGTAGGAGCCGGCCAGGTAACAGAAATTCTTGGTTAAGATCTAAACATAATATAGTAATAAAAAGAAAGGTGTTTTCGGTTTGCGAATTCGGGAAACACCTTCTTTTAAAGACGGGCATAGTATAATGGTTAGTATCGCGGTCTCCAAAACCGCTGGTCAGGGTTCGAATCCTTGTGCCCGTGCAGATAACAAAATGGTATGAAAGTAAAAGAATACATAAAAGATTCCTACATTGAGTTTAAAGACCATGTAACTTGGCCTAATTGGGCGAGTTTACAGCAAGATACAATCATTGTGGCAATTTCAACTGCAATATTAGCCGTCTTTCTTTATGCGGTAGATTCTTTATTTGGAAATGTAATTATCAAAAATTTATTTGAATTGCTTAGATAAGTACTTTTTAATTGAATAAGAAAAAAAGTTATGAGTGATAAAAAATGGTACGTACTAAAAACGGTAAGCGGTCAGGAATTAAAAATCAAGACCTATATTGAAAGCGAGATTGAGTACCATAAATTACAAGATTTCATAGGTCAAATTGTTGTTCCTATGGAAAAAGTAATTCAAATAAAGAACGGAAAAAGAGTTCAGAAAGAAAAAGTACATTACCCGGGTTATGTGATGATTGAAGCTGTGCTTACAGGTGAGATTCCACACATAATTAAAGGAATTCCCGGTGTAATCAGTTTCCTGAGTGCAACCAAAGGAGGTGATCCGGTTCCAATGCGTCCTTCGGAAGTGAATAAAATGCTGGGTAGAGTGGACGAATTAGCTGAATCAGATGATACAGCGATGGCGATTCCTTATGTGGAAGGTGAAACCGTTAAAATCATTGACGGGCCTTTCAATGGATTCAATGGAACAGTTGAAAAAATTCTGGAAGATAAAAGAAAATTAGAAGTGATGGTTCTTATTTTTGGACGTAAAAATCCTTTAGAACTTTCTTTTATGCAAGTGGAAAAGATTTAAAAATAAAAGTTAATATAAAAAAAAGGGTTTTGATATATAGTCAGAACCCTTTTTTTATTGTGTGTTTTGGAATTAAAAGAAATAACCAACAGATAAATTCAAAGAATTGGATTTGTTTTTAGTTTCAAAACTGGTATTGGTTGTACTTTCAATGAATTTTGAAGTTGTTTTACTCAAACCAAATTCATACCGAAGGTCAATGTTTAGACTTTTAAGGTTTATTCCGGTTCCGATTTGCCATCCTAAGTTGATGTTGTCAGTTTTATCAGCATCAATGTTTATATCTTCAACAGAGAATTTTTCTTTAAAATTCAAAGAAAAAACCGGTCCGGTTTGAATCTGAACCAATCCTAAGGCAAAAGTTTTCCCAACATTAATTGGTACATCAATTCGGTTTTTCTTTAATTCAGTTTTCATTCCATCTTCTTCATATTCACTTTTTAACGAAGTATAAAGCAATTCCGGTTGAACATAGAATCCGGCAGCTTTTAGTCGAAGCATTGCTCCGGCTTGAAATCCTGCTGCTCCTTTTCCTTTCATGTCTTTAATTTCAGTAATGCTTGAGCTTAATTTGCCCGGAACACTATAAACTAAACCTGCTTTCACACCAAAATTAAGATTTTGAGCAAAAGCACTCATTGAAAAAAGGGTGAATCCTAATAAAAATAGTTTTTTCATGATTTTTTGTATTTAATTTAATTATTTTTTTCCTTTAATAAAATCTCTCGCAATTTAGTGAACAATTTTGAAGAATAAACAAAATCAATTACAGCTTCATTGTCTGCGGTAAGAATTTCTGTTTTGTCACCTTGCCATTCTTTTATTCCGTTTTTTAAAAAGACGATATTCTCACCAATTTCCATCACAGAGTTCATATCATGCGTATTAATAATGGTTGTAGTGTTGTATTCAACAGTTAGTTCATGTAAAAGCTTGTCGATGACCATTGAGGTTTGTGGATCCAACCCGGAATTGGGTTCGTCACAAAAAAGATATTTAGGTTTGTTGACTAAAGCTCGTGCTATGGCAACTCGTTTTTGCATACCTCCTGAAATTTCTGAAGGAAACTTCTTAAAAGATTCCGGGTTTAAATTGACCCTTTCCAAAACTTGTCCGGCACGGTTGTTCATTTCTTTGGTTGATAAATTGGAAAACATTTCTAATGGAAACCGAACATTTTCCAAAACAGTCATGGAATCAAATAAAGCACTGCCTTGAAATACAGTTCCGATTTCACCCCGAAGCTTTTGCCTTTCTTTGAAAGAAAGATGAATGACATCTTTATTATCAAATAGAATTTCGCCTGAAGTAGGTGTAATTAAACCAATCATGTTTTTTAAGAAAACTGTTTTTCCTGAACCCGACTGTCCAATGATTAAATTGGTTTTTCCGGGTTCAAAAACAGTGGAAATTCCTTTTAAAACCTCAACACCATTAAATTCTTTTTTTAAGTTTTTAATCTCAATCATTAGCCTAAAATGGTTTGGGTTAATATTAAATTTAAGAAAATTAAGATAACAGAAGTCCAAACTACAGCAGATGTACTGGAACGCCCGACTTCTAAAGAACCTCCTTCTACATAATAACCATAATAAGCAGGAACTGTAGCAATTACAAAAGCAAAAAATATTGTTTTTATAAAAGTATAAATAAACAAACGGGGAGCAATCGGCATTTGAAGTCCAATGATATAATCAGATTGTGTCCACAAATCAGTTGCTTCACCAATTAAATAGCCACCCCAAATCCCCATTCCTATACTAATCATAATTAAAATCGGATTAAAAAGAACTGAAGCAATAATTTTGGGCATAACCAAAAAAGAAGGAGAATTAATTCCCATTACGTCTAAAGCATCAATTTGTTCAGTAACTCGCATAGTTCCAATGCTTGAAGCAATATAAGAACCTACTTTTCCGGCTAAAATCAAGGAAATGATTGTAGGAGAGAATTCCAATATTAAAACAACTTTGGTTGCATGGGAAATATAATAATTCGGAACCGGAATATCAGCAGTTTGAAAGTTTTGCGCCATTTGAAGTGCAGTTACCGCTCCCATAAAAAGTGAGATAAAAGCAACCAAACCAACGGAGCTCATTCCTAAGTCATAAATATCACGCATAATGAGTTTCCGGAAGACTTTATTCCCTTGTGGCCGGTTGAAGACTTTGCCAAGAAACATGAAATATGCTCCTACAATTCCTAATAGTTTTAACATACTGTGCAAAAATAGAGTTTTTTTTGTCAAACCAATTTTTTACCTTTCAAAAATGAATTTATCTGCTTTAGAAAAATACTTGCCCAAGGATGCGCTTCCCTTTATTAATAGCTGGATTGACAAGAATCCGATTCAAATAAAAATTCTTCCTTCCCGAAAAACAAAATTAGGGGATTATCGTTTTTTAAAGGATTTAAACCGACATCAGATTACGATTGATGCTTATTTAAAACCGGAAGCTTTCTTTTTTGTTTTGACTCATGAAATTGCACATTTGCTGGTTTATAATAAATTTAAAAATAAAGTTAGTCCGCATGGTGATGAATGGAAATTACAATTTGGAGTTTTGCTGATGGAATCCATAATGATTTATCCTAAAGAATTGCAGGCATTTATTTATAAACACGCATTAAATCCCAAAGCCAGTGTAACAGCTGATAAAAATTTACATCAATTACTTTTTTTAGAAGAAAAACATTGGGATTATTTAGTTGAAAATTTAAATGAAGGACAACATTTTATATTGGGAAATAAAATTTTTGAAAAGGGCAGGAAAAGAAAAACACGTTATCTTTGTAAAGACATCCGTACTCAAAAAATGTATTTAGTAAGGGGGCAGGCGGTTGTTGAAAAAATTATTGAATATGAATAAAAATCACTTTGGAATCATTATGGCAGGAGGAGTAGGCTCACGATTCTGGCCACTCAGTACAACAGAACATCCCAAACAATTTCATGATATATTAGGAACCGGAAGGACTTTTTTGCAAAACACATCTGACCGGCTTAAAAAAACAATTCCTTTAGAACAGATTTATATAGTAACTTTACAGGAATA
>JAQVDG010000254.1 GCA_028698395.1 Weeksellaceae bacterium | reverse complement strand
AAATTTACCAAAATTAAAGTTTGACCAAGCTCCAAGCGGAATTACAGAGTTTACAATTGAAAAAAGCACACCGGAAATTGAAGTAGAAGAAATACATGTTTCCGATACCTTACCTAAGAAAAAGTTCTTTCCGAGATTAAAAGATGCCATTAGTGGAAAAGTAGATGTGAAAACGGATACGGTTTTTATTACTATGAAATACAACAATTTGATTGATACTATAAAAGTAAAAAACGATTTTGAGAATGCGTTGAATGTCATTAATGATTATTATGTCAAAGAAATGTCTAATTACCAAAAGCATTTAGCATCTCTGCAAACGAGTAACAACAAAGTATCTGAAGTTTATAATGACCTTATTTCACTGAGTAATAATTTAATAGAAGTTTATGATTTGACTTCGGATGATTTGGGGGTACAGTTAGAAAAACAATTCAATGAACGCTATTCCAAAAACAGTAAAATCCGGCGATATACCGTTTTTGGACTGATGATTCTTTTGTTTTTTGTATTGATTATTGTGGCATATTATACGAAATTATCTTTTGTCTATGAACAAAAATTAAAAGAAGCCAATGAACGGATTCGTAATAATCTTACGTTCAAAAACAGAATTTTGGGAATGCTGAGTCACGAAATTCGTTCTCCACTTAAAATTGTAAATTTATTCATCAATAAAATCTATAAGAAAACGAAAGATGAGAGCATCATCGATAATTTAAAATCCATTCGTTTTACCAATGATTCTTTGTTGATTCAGGCAAATCAGATTTTGGAATATACTAAAAATCAAAATAAGCAAATTGAACTGAGTCCTGTTTTATTCAATCTTCGGGAGGAGACAGATGCTATTTTTAGGATTTTTAAACCTTATATTGAATCAGTCAATAACGAATTTGAGATTGAAAATGAAATCCCGTTTGACCTTAAAGTGTTGACCGATAAATCCAAAATTCACCAGATTTTCATTAATTTATTAGGAAATTCAAATAAATTCACTGAAAATGGAAAAATTTCAGTGAATTTGAAAACAGAAAATTTAGGTAAAAGCAACTTAAAATTGTTAACTGAAATTCAAGATACAGGAATTGGAATTTCAGAGAAAGATATTCAAAAGATATTTGAACCTTATTATAAAGGTGTGATTTCTGAAGATGTAGAGAATTTAGGAGCCGGGTTAGGATTGAATTTATGTAAAGAAATTATTGAGCTTTTTCAAGGAAAAATTTTTATAGAAAGTGAATTAGGTAAAGGAACTTCTATTAAATTTGAACTAAATTTAACTGTTTCGGATGAGTAAAAATCACACTATCTCACTTAGATTTTTATTGGCAGACGATCACCTTATTGTGCGCCAAGGAATTCAATTTATAGTAGAAGAATTAGTTGAAGATTCTGTTTTTTTTCATGTTTCTACTTTAAATCAATTGATAGAACAACTTAGAAAAACAGAAGTTGACATCTTAGTATTAGACGCACAATTCCCGGACGGAGTCAGTCTTTCAGTTATTTCGGAAATTAAAAAAATTCAGCCAAAAATTAAAATTTTGGTTTTTACTTCTTTTGAAGAAGAACATTTTTCATTGAGATTTATTGAAGCCGGAGCTGATGGTTTTCTCAGTAAATTGAGCGAAGAAGGGGAAATCAAAAAAGCAATTTCTGAAATAGTGGAAAACGGAAAATTTTATCCGCCATTGACTCAAAAATTAGTAGAAATCTCTAAGTATTCTCCTCATCTTCTTAATCCTTTGAGCCAATTATCCGAGCGTGAACTACAAATTGCCGATTTGTATACCAAAGGATATGGAAATTTGGAAATAGCGAATCAATTAGAGCTTAAACAAAACACAATCAGCACATTCAAGAAGCGAATTTTTGAAAAATTACACATTGAAAATTTACTTGATTTAGTGGAATTAATGAAAATTCATCATACAGATTAATTTTCTTGTCGATAAATATCTACAAGCCTTTCGACATACATCGAATCAAAAATCCAAAAAAAGAAATTGCTTTTATTTTACTTTGCTTTTGAGTTTAAAAGTTGAGTGAAATGAAAAAAAATGAACCCACAAAAACCGCAAAAATAACTGATGAATCTTCTTTTTCTTTTTTTAAGAAAAAAATAAAAAAAAGAGATTTTGGAATCATAATCGGAGCACAAATTTTAATGTTTTGCGCCATTTATGCTTTTAATAATTTTCATCCGTATTTTTTGGAATTACATTTTCAAAGAATGCAGACTTTGCCCGGACGAATTTTAGTTTATTTTTTATTGATAACACTCGCTTTTCAGGTAGCATTTTTAATTTATGTAGCCTATTTATATAGTAAATACAAACCGATTTCTTCGGTTTCTGATGAAGAACTTCCGACTTGTACCATAATTGTTCCGGCATATAATGAAGGAAAATTGGTTTATTCCACTCTTTTAAGTATTGCCGAAAGTAATTATCCACAAGAAAAATTGGAGATTTGGGCAATTGATGACGGAAGTAAAGACAATACTTGGTACTGGATAAATAAAGCAAATAAAGATTTAGGGCATCGTATTACTGTTTTTCAGCAACCTGAAAATAAAGGAAAGAGATATGCTTTGTATAAAGGTTTTAAAGAAGGAAAAGGCGAGATATTTATTACAATTGACAGTGACTCCGTTGTCGAGAAAGATACAATCCGGAATTTGGTCAGCCCTTTTGTTAAAGATGAAAACTGTGGAGCTGTTGCCGGAAATGTGAAAGTACTCAATAAAAAACAAGCAATTATTCCCAAAATGTTAAATGTTAGTTTTGTTTTTAGTTTTGAGTTTATTCGTGCAGCACAAAGTACTTTAGGATTTGTTTTGTGTACGCCCGGTGCATTGTCGGCTTATAAAAGAGAAGTAGTTTTGAATGTAGTAGAAAAGTGGATTAATCAAAAATTTGCCGGAAAAATTGCTACAATCGGAGAAGATAGAGCAATGACCAATTTGATTTTAGAACAAAGTTATAATGTATTATTTCAAAAAAATGCAAATGTTTTGACCAATACACCAATCGGATTTAAAAATTTACATAAAATGTTTACCCGATGGGGAAGAAGCAATGTAAGAGAAACCTTGATGATGAATCGGTTTATTTTCAAAAATTTCAGAAAAGAAAACAAAGCCGGAGCTCGGTTTGTTTATCTGAATCAATGGATTAAAATAGTGCTTGCTATCCCATTAATTGTTTTGATGTTTTATTTTTTATTCACACATCCTGTTCTGTTTTTCAGTTCAGCTTTAACCGGAACTTTTGTTTTTTCGAGTATTCAAATGTTGTTTTTCTCAAAACAGTACAATTTCAGTGAATCCCTTTGGGCGTATCCATATAGCATATTTTATATGTTTGCTTTGTTTTGGATTATACCTTTTGCCATAGTAACAGTCAAAAATGGCGGATGGTTGACTCGATGAAAAATAATTAAGTATGAAGATTTATAAACAAAATCAATAAAGCCACCAGCACTTTTGTATCTGATAATCAAGTTTCTTGAATATGAGGTTAGAAAGGGACAAAGCGGGTAATTTACTCGCTTTGTCGTTTTTTATCAAAACCGGAAAATGACCTATCTTTGTGTTGTGTAAAAAACGAAAAAACCTCAACTAAATCAAATGAAAATAATTCAAATTAAAGCTGAAGATTTCTTTGAAATGCTGAAAACACACGGCGTTTCCATGTGGGATTTGTTTAAAAATATGATAGATGGCGAAGAAAAACAATTGGTGTTTTTAAACGAAAAAAACGAAGTAGTTGCGTTTTATCAATTGCCCAAAACAGAAGAAGAATTAACCGAAGATTTTGAAGTTTTTAAAGAATCCATAAAAACCAAAATTAATCAGAATTAAGGTGAAAATAGAAAAATTCACCTTTAAATCCAATAAAACCTAAAAACTGAAAACACAAAAATTTGCTTGTTTTTCACTTAAAAATGTTCGGTATAATGAAATAACTTTTATCTATGAATATGTTAGGTAAATTTGAACTTAGCTTTGTATCTTTGCATTTAGAATAAATCTAAATAAGTAAAACAATGATTCAAGTTTCAGAAGAAGCAAAAAGCAAAATAATTTCATTGATGGCAGAAGAAGGAACAAACCTGGAAGAGAGCTATGTGCAAGTAGGTGTAGAAAGTGGAGGCTGTTCTGGTTTGTCTTATCGTTTAAGTTTTGGAAAAAACAGAAGTGAAGACGATCAGCTTTATGAAGATAAAGGAGTTAAAATAATAGTCGATAGAAAATCATATTTGTATTTAACCGGAACAATT
>JAQVDG010000253.1 GCA_028698395.1 Weeksellaceae bacterium | reverse complement strand
CTTTTTTAGATTTTGTTTTGAAAAGTTTATTCCCGATGGTTATTACCTTATTTCTAAAATCGACATCGCTCCATCTCAAATTATTTTCTTCATCTAATCTCAATCCTGTTTCCACTGCAAAGAGAACCATATCCGCAATAACATCTTTGCCCTTTGCAGTGAGTCTTTCACAGACGATTTTTATCTGTTCTTCAGTGAATACAACCGGTTCATCTTTTTGTCTTTTGGGTAGTTTTACTTTTAGGAAGGGATTAGAAGAAATATAATTCCAGTCCACGAAAACATTAAATATTGTTCTATATATTTTTAGGTAATTGTAACAACCGAGCGGAGCAGACTTTGAAATCTTCATCATTAAATTTTCTGCATCTTTTCTCTCAATTGTATTTAATGCTCTGTTTCCCGGAATGAATTCTAAAAATCTTCTCTCAGCAGTCTTTGCAGTATCAACAGACTTTTTCGCAAGGTTAAACTCAATAAGTTTATTATACTCACTAAATGCCTGTTCAACTGAAACATCTTTCCTTCCGCCTGTGGAGGACTGCTGTGCTTGTCCCGGTGAAGCGTAAGCGTAGCCGGAACCTATTCCAAACAATCCAGCAAGAAGTTTTATCTTTTCAATATCCTCAGCAGAAAAGTGTTTGAACAATTGCATAGGATCTGTATTGCTTCCGGTATTATGCATCTCACTATTTATGTTATTTAATCCTTCCATCTTTCTTCCATCAAAAACTTTAAATCAATGTTCCTTCCATTCTCTAAACCGACCTCAAATAAATTCCGTTAAAAAATTTTGTGAAATGAAGCGTTAAACAGAAAAAGCTGTTTGAGTCCGTCCGCTGACGGACGAGTTCTTTTTCTGTAGCGGAATGCAATAAAATTTTAGGAATTTATTTGCAGTCTTGAACTTTTGTTTCTTTTCTTTCAAGAGAAAAGAAAGCAACCCTACTTCAAGGAGGCTCATCATCTTCGCTTGTGCTGAGCTCAGTCGAAGCATCTTCATTCTGACTACTGACTTCTGAATTTTTACCCGCCATTTTTTTGGAGGGCTGACTTCTGTTCTCAAATATCCACTCATCCAACTCCACCTTAGAAAAGAACAACATCTTGCCCGTAGGCCGGTGACAAGGAATTATTTTCCTTGAAGTGAGTTTGTATAAATATGAGTGTGAAAAGCCGAGATAATCGGCAGCCTGGTTGAAGTTTAACGGTTTGTCGTTTTTCTTTCTGAGGAGTGCTTTGATTTCTTCCAACTGATTTGCAATTGCATCTTTTTTCATTTTCCTTTCTTCTCCTTTTTTTAACTCCAATAAAAAGGGGAAGTTGGGAGGGAACAAGCGGGGATTTCGTGGGGATTTGGGGGATGATCCTTTTTTATCTTTTTATACGGTTTTCTATTACCACTAATTTTCCGTTTCTTTCTTTTCTAAGCTGTAATTCGAATTTTCTGAAATAATCGCTGATAGTATTTTCGTTTCTTTTTGTGATTATGTAGCGTTCCTTTTTCAATTGCTCAACTACTAAGTTACTGATATTTCTTTTTGTCTTGGTTTCAGTCAGCACTTCAGTAATTTTTCTCTGTTTGATTAATTTCTCGCAAGCTTCTTTCGCTAATTTCTTTAGCCCTTTCGAAGGAACCTCTTTTTCTAATCCCTTTTCCTTTCTCGAAGGAGATTTGTTTTGGTCTGCTTCCTGTTGATAAACTCTTGGACCTATTATCAAATTGAAAAATGATTTAGGTCTCGGATGCTTATAAGGCGAGTCGTGTAAATCTCGCATTCTCTTTATCGATTTTTCTATATGTTTCGAATGTCTTCGACAAAGATTATATAACTTTTCAAGTCTTTCGAATTCGGAAGAGCCTTCAATAAAATCTATTATGTCTATAATTTCACTTCCACGTTCTTCATACCATTCATCAATATTTTGTTCTGTAAAACTTTGCGCTAAACGTATGTACTCGGTTAGCAATTTTTTGGTAACTTCGTTTTCCAAATCATCTTCCAAAAAATCAAAATGGTATAGTCCGGTGTTATCATATTTCTCAACTTCTGCAGCGTAAACTGCGAACCTTCTATCAATACATTGTGAACATACACCGCAGTGAGTTGTGCCGGGTGCTTTATTCCTTGTTGTACTGCACGAAACTGAACTGTTTAATAAAGCCGTTTGTTCATACGTCTTTAATACTTCAACAACATCGGTTTTGGTTTTATACAAATAGGGATGTTGTATTGAAAACTGCTTTTCGCCAATAACCGTAAATAACTCTTCTAAACTTCTTATAGTTTGCGGATGTGTCGTTCTGCTTGCCCGAGCGTTCATTAAATCCTGTGTCTCAGCAAAGTTTATTGATGTGATACCGTTTTCATAAACATAAATGGAATCTTGGTTATACTCTCTTGCAAGCGCAAAAGCTATTGAGGTATATAAGAATGATCTTGTTCTTTGAGTCTCGTCTCTTGAAGGTGTATTGCTTAAACCGCAGCGGAATTTATAATGTTTACATCGTTCGGGATATAGTCTCTTAATCTCATTATACAACCCCTTCTGTGTAGTTTGAACACCCGGAAGTCCTGTTTGGTGGCTTACCAAACATATTTCCGAATCGGTTGTTTCTAACAATTCAATAACTCCCGCAAGTGAATCAATCCCACCTGAAAAGAGCACAACCTTCAAATTATCCGGTCTGTCAACAGTAAATTTCTCATCATCAAAAATACTGGTAGGGAAATCCTTACCACCCTTATAAAAAGTAAATTTGTAACTATGGTCGCCGCTCATAAAGCGTAAGGCTTCTTCTAACAATTCCTTTACTTCGGATTTGTTCCAGAAATTATAGTCTCTTACGGTTATATGGAAATTAAATGCTCTGCTCCAGCTATGATATTCAAGATCATCCGGTTTACCTCTATATGTCCTTCTATCAGCAGCAAATATATAAGCAGCAATTTCTAATAAATCTTTATACCTGTTGTCTAACTTGTATATGTTGGTTACAAACTTATTGAGGTTAATATTTACGTTCTTCTTGCCGTTCTCATTCTTATGATTTAGCTCCAGATATCTCGAATCGTTAACAGCATCTTTAAGGTGTACGCCGTTGCAAGCCACAATATGTTCAACGAACTCTCTCATTTCTCCTCTTCCATTAAGAGTTCGCTTTTCATTTTACCCAAAGAACGAGATAAGAAATATTTTATTTCATTTTCTTCCGGGAATGCATTCTTAACATTTTTGTTATACCACCCTGCAGCAAATGATTCTGTAATTTTGGCTGTTTCAAATGCGTGCTGCGAAATTTGATTTACTTCTTTCTCAATTTCTTTAGAAAATCTATTCCTATCATTTACATTAGTAATTTTAGCCGCAGCTTCTCTTTCTAAGTAATACTTCAAATACCGTTCAGTCAGTTTGGAGAAGTACAATCTTGATAGCTCACAAAAACCGCTGCCGTTAGCGGCTTTATAGAATATAGCTTTGGAATCAATTCCCTCACTGAATAAACTTTGCCCTCTTTCAATGTTCTGTTTGTACCAGTTGTTAATTGCGTCTATAGCAGCCTGTCTTGCAAATGTTTGATATTCGTGGGAAATTACTTCGTTGTTTTTATACTTGGTTGCGCCCCTAGCCAATTTTATTAAAGAAAGTTCTTCTTTATCTAAAATCTTTTTTTCGGCAAGATATTTTAAAGGATTTTCTTGTTGGAAAGCCAAAGAAACGTGGACTAAAAACTCAAAGCCCGCATTTATGGAAGGATCGTTTTTTAGATTGCTGTATCTGTCTTGTACTTCTTGAAGTGTCTTTTGAGCTATTGCGGATATTTCGGAGGTCCCTGCTGCAAACCCGGCTAATTCATTTACAATTAGTCGCCAAGCTTTTGTCTTTCTAAGATAACCGTACCGTTTATGTCCCATCTAAATTTCTTATCTTATGTTTAAGAATTTTTGGGCAGATTCACAGCAGAGATATATTATTCATTCGTAAAGAATTATTTCATTCAAACTAATTGTATATAGTTAAAGAATCAAATGTTTTTCTTAATAATTTTTAGGTTTTTTAATTAACTTTAATGAGTTGTTTTTTCACACAAATTTTGCAACAATGTATTCTTAATGCGCTCTAAAATTTCCCTTGCACAACTCGAATCTTTTCTACTCAAAGCCTGCGATATTCTCCGTAGCAAAATGGATGCTTCCGAATACAAAGAATATATTTTCGGTATGTTGTCCCTTAAACGAATGGCGGACATTTTCTATGGAAAAAGAAAAGAATTAGCTGAATCTA
>JAQVDG010000252.1:1119-4288 GCA_028698395.1 Weeksellaceae bacterium | reverse complement strand
TAATCTTGAGTCAAAAGTCGGTTGGACTAGCCGTATATCTGAATGCTTAAATTTAGCCATAATCAATGAAAGTTATTTACTAAGTATTTACTGAGTAATTAGCACAAATATACACAAAATACAATAATTCAAATGGATAAGAAATCATATATTTTATTCCTAATTAGCAATTGTATTCCAGAAGAATTAGCAAAAAGAAAACTTACAATCTGACAAGTGGTGTGTCTCTTTGCCTTGCACCCAACGGTTGAACTATATGCAGTTGCCGGCTGCGGGTTGCTTTACTGTTGAGCCACGCCGCCGTTGTTGCAGGCTACACAGCTTCTTGTCAGCACGGAAACGGCAATTGACATATAGTTTGTGTTGCAACAGTCCCTTTTTCTCTTATAGCAAACTTTTAATGAAATAATTACGAATAAGCTTTGCTAAATTGGTAAACTTAATATGAATTTTGAACCTTTTCCGGGAACTGATTCGGCCCATATCTTTCCTCCCTGTTTTTCAACAAGCTCCTTGCAAATTTTGAGACCAAATCCTGTACCTGTTTCGCCATCTGTTCCTTTTGAGGTATAATCATTATGTATCTCCCAAAGTTTATCCATAACTTTTTTGTCCATACCTATTCCATTGTCAGAAACGGCAATCAATAAACTGTGTTCTTTTTTTTCAGCACTAATGATAACATGTCCGTTCTGGTTAGTGAATTTTATAGCATTTGAAATAAGGTTTCGCAACACTGTTTTGAATATGTTCAAATCGGCCAATAAACAAATTTTTTCTGTTTCAATTACATCTATTCGAATACCCTTTTTTACCGCCATATTCTCAATCATCCGAACTACATTAGTGCTTTCCCGCCGAAAATCAAATTGCTCAATTTTTAGTTCTAATTTTCCCGATTGCGATTTAACCCAAAACAGAATCTGTTCCAACAATTCGTATGTATTAAGTGATGTTTGATTAATCACTTTTACGTGTTCTTCAATTTCCTGCAAATCGTATTCGTACAGGTTTTCTAGCAATAAACCGGAAAAACCAATGAGTGAATTAAATGGGGTTCGTAAGTCGTGCCCCAAAAGTCGTATAAACTGGTCTTTGTCGGCATTTAGTTTTCTGAGTTCGTTTTCCAATTCAACCCGTTGAGTTATATCCCGGGCTTGTACAATGCGTCGCAACGATTTTCCTGAACTATCGTAAGTTGCTGTAATATTGTTTTGAAGCCATTCATACTTGCCTTCGGGGTTGAGCATCCTATATTCAATGGTGTAATGCTTGTTTTGTTGGGCTAATGATTCCAGCATTTCACGTCCATAATGCATCCTGTCGTCGGGGTGGATATGCGATATAATGTCTGGCACTGTTACTTTGTCAATATCTTCCGGTTCAATACCAACGTAATCACAAAAACGCCTAGAAGCAAAGACAGGCTTTTCACCTTCAAACAAAATTATACTGTCAGCAGCTATTTCGGCTAAAGATTTAAACCGTTCTTCGCTTTCAATTAATTTCGTATTTTGAAACGACAATTGTTTAACTAATTCATTTTCTGATATATCGCGCGTAATTTTCAATGATTGAATCATGGCCAGGTCTAGCTCAACAACACTTTTGAATTGCATCAGCAACTGTTCGTGCTCTTCAGAATAAGCATTCTCATTCCTATCCAGAACGCAAATGGCACCAAAAGGCTCGCCATTTGGGAAATTTAAAGGAAAACCAAGGTAGGAAACCATTCCCAATTTTATGTCGGGGCTTTTGTTCCACTTTTCATCTTTTAATGCATTCGCAACTTTTAACCTGTTTTGCGATTTTATTACTGTTTCACAATACAGTCCACTCCAATGTTCTTTGTATCCAATGTGATATGGATTATTATCTGATTTACTTGAGATAAATACCTCCAAAAAGTCGTTCTCCACTTTCGTTATCAAAGCAGCGGGTATTCCAATTATTTTTGCAAGTAAATTGACAATATCTTGCCATTTGCTAATGAAACTCTGCGGTATTTCGTCAAATGAATTTTTCATGTATTTTTTTATCTGAAAATAATAAAGATACAAAAATGAACTGATATCTTAATGCTTTTCAGGCTTGTTGATAACGATTGTGTGTATGAAACAATTGGCATTTCAAAGCTGTATCTTATCAAGTTCCAACTACATTTGATACGGGCTGGAATGCTTAACAACCCACTGTGCCGGCAATTAACTATACCGCGTGTTGGCAACTGGCATTTTTTACCATTGTTTTTCTATCCTCCTTAAAGTATCCTTTTCAAAAATCAAATTTACTCGCTCAAGCGGAATAGTATCTTTTTTAAAATCCATGAACTCAAAAAATCTGTGAGTTTTCATTTTTACTTCAATCTCCGATTTGGTCAACTTCGTTTCGTTAATTATTCCAACCAAAGAATTTAAGTCATTCTCTGTATTTGTATATCCATCTTTCATGTAGGTAATTGTCACACCTTGTTCAATAATTGAATATAATCCGATTATTATGACAACTAAAAGAGTCAGGATAGAAATCCAAAATGCCAATCGCCACTTATTATTAATCATTTTGTCGTAATCTTTTTAATCCATTAATTGAATTTGCTCCATAAATATCTGGATTCACAGGTCTGTCAATGTATTGGATTCCGATTATTTGTTTAAGTTTTATTTCATTAAATCTCTCAAAATATTCTCTGTGGTCAATCTGCACACCGTCAATAATCAAAACTGGTTCTCCTTTGTCTGGATTTATGTCGGCGGTAGTTTGTAAATCAACTTATAAATATTTTGTCCTTGCTTTATTATATGTTTTTCTAATTGAACGTTTTATTTGGCTGCCTTTTGAAATCATGATTATTACACCATCCAAAGGCTTACAAAAAGTCAAGCTATCAGTCAAAGCTTTGTCTAAGTAATCAATACTTGTAATGTCAGTCCGTTTGAATTTTGATAGTTTATAATCTAAGGAATCATTGTCCAATAGTATACCATCGAGGATGTAAAGCGCATTTTCTCCAATCTGTGAGTTAGGGAACGTATTTAATACCCAACTATCAATGTACTTTTTATCCAATGATTGACCAAAGGATAAATTAGTCCACAAAATCAGAAGTGCCAATATGTGCAGTATCTTTTTCATGCTTGTTGCCAACGGTTTCGAATAATTGTGGCGA
>JAQVDG010000252.1:0-1109 GCA_028698395.1 Weeksellaceae bacterium | reverse complement strand
CAGGATTATATATTGATTCCCAAATACCAAGATACTCAATGGTATTACGATTACGCAACCAATCAGCAATAAAAAAATCACCATCTTTTGCTTTAAGCATATCGGTCAATGAGATATACTCCTGATTTCTATCAAGTATAACCGATATTTCATTCCCTTCTACCCAAATTTTTCTGTTCAATGCCATATATTGATTTTTTATAACTTCTGATTTATCCTTTGCATTTTAATGACCGGTAACGGTTACAGTAAGGCAAGTAAGGGAGCACGGAACTTTGCAGTTTCAAGCTGTACGATAGCTCATGCGTGCCACAAACGCTCGAATACCACTTAAAACCTTATTTGCTTTACTGCGTGTTGTGCGGTCGTGCTTTATTTAATCCTTTCTCCAAGTATAATTTTTGGCATTGTTGTTAAACATCTGTTGAATTGTTTGTAAAATTTTTCTAATCCAGATTTTGTTGCCTCGGCATGAATTAATTCGTTTTCAAGTTCCCAATATAAAATATATGTCACGCTTTCGGGTTTCCGTGTCAGTCGGATTGCAGGTTCTCCATTTTTTACCGAATTGAAATCCTTTTGTCTATGTGTCCTTTTGATATATCTTACATCAGTCACTCCAACAAAAGATTTATGATGATCTGCAACATCGCTAATCAATTTTTCAAATTCTGCAACCTTGTCAGGCTTTACCTTATAAATACATATCTCTGAGAAAGAACTCATTTTTTAGTCAAAATTTTATTAATAGAAAATCCAAGTAGTCCACCTAAAAATGTTGTCATTATAGTTATTGGTATCAATGAAACTGGTTCTTTCCAACCAATCAAAACCGCAGTCGGCAATAAGACCAAAAAAGCTGTCATAATACCTTTTATTATTGAATTGATTTTTAAATCACTTGTTGCAATTAGAAATCCGACAACTATCCACATTGTAAATGCAGATACATTTGCATCCCATGTCAGGTTTTGCATAATCATTGGAATTACATCAATAATTCCAGCTACAATACCTAATAATAATCCAATCTTAATTTTTTTCATATCGTTTCAATTTTGTAGTCTGCTGTCTTTTTAGCATGAAACACAACGGTGGCGGTATGAAAA
>JAQVDG010000251.1 GCA_028698395.1 Weeksellaceae bacterium | reverse complement strand
ACATGGGTGAAATGATGGACGAAGATTATTATGAAAAAACAATCAAGTACCAAAATGATATTGATGCCGCAGCCCGAGCCAATTCTCTACAACAAAAACCTGAAATTGTAAAACAAGCAAATGGTTATTTGCTACGCTTTTTTTCCAATACAACTCAAAATGGTGAAATCCTCCTTTTACGACCCAATAATAGCGAACAAGACCTTGCTATTCCTTTGAAATTAAATGATAGAGGAGAACAATTGATTCATGCAGTTAAATTGATTGATGGTGATTATGAAGCTTTCATCCGATGGAAGCAGGACGGGCGCGATTATTTAATCAAAAAAACACTTCATTGGCAGGATCCTTCCTCATAATTGCTTTAGGATTAGGTTTGACAACCAGCCTTCATTGTGTTGGAATGTGTGGGCCTATCGCATTTTCTTTGGGAATTAACCCCAAAAATAAATTTGGATTTACTACAAAGAATTTAACCTACCAATTGGGACGGGTAACAACTTATTCCACTTTGGGAGCTGTTTTAGGCGTTGTTGGTTACGGATTTTCATTCGCCGGATTACAACAACCTTTGAGCATAATAGCCGGAGTTTTGATGATTTTAATGGCTGTTTTACCTAAAAATTTAGGCTCTGACCGATTGGGCTACAAACCTTTCTCTCGTTTGATGATAAAAATTAAAACCAATTTAGGACGGTTTATGCAAAAAAAAAATTACACCTCTCTTTATGCTACCGGTCTTCTAAATGGATTACTACCTTGTGGTGCGGTTTATGCAGCCTTGACCGGTTCTTTAGCAATGGGAAGTGTCTTGGGTGGAGCTGTTTTTATGTTCTTTTTCGGCTTAGGAACTATTCCGTTGATGTTTGCCGCCGTTATGATGGGAAGTGTAATTACCGTTCAAACTCGCCAAAAAATCTTAAAAATCCTTCCTTTCTTGATGATATTGTTAGCAATTCTCTTTATTTTGAGAGGACTTAGTCTGGATATTCCTTTTATTTCACCCACCACTGAAAACCTACAAATAGGAGTAGAAGAACATTGTGACTAAATAAACTGTTGAGTTACACTATACAATCTATTTATAAGAATTTAAAATAAAAACTGACAAACTGTCACCAAAAAGATGACAAAACCATAACTTCTTTTCGATGGCATAATCATTGACTATTGTAAGAGAAATTCAGAATAAAAAAATAAATTAAAATGAGCAAAATTATAGGAATTGACTTAGGAACAACCAATTCATGTGTTTCGGTAATGGAAGGAAGCGATCCTGTTGTTGTACCAAACGCTGAAGGAAAACGAACAACCCCGTCTATCGTAGCTTTTGTGGAAGGTGGTGAAAGAAAAGTAGGTGACTCGGCTAAAAGACAAGCAGTAACTAACCCATATAAAACAATTTATTCCATCAAACGTTTTATGGGTACAAAATACTCAGAAGATGTAAAAGAAATAGAGCATATTCCGTATAAAATCGTAAAAGGAGACAATGATACGCCACGAGTAGAAATTGATGGAAGAAACTATACGCCTCAAGAAATTTCAGCTATGATTCTTCAGAAAATGAAAAAAACAGCTGAAGATTATTTAGGTCAGGAAGTAAACCGTGCCGTAATTACGGTTCCGGCTTATTTTAACGATGCTCAACGTCAGGCAACCAAAGAAGCAGGTGAAATTGCCGGATTGAAAGTAGAAAGAATCATAAACGAACCAACGGCTGCCGCTTTAGCTTATGGATTGGATAAAGGAACAGGTGATAAGAAAATTGCAGTCTATGACTTAGGTGGAGGTACTTTTGATATTTCAATCTTGGAATTGGGCGACGGCGTTTTTGAAGTATTATCAACCAATGGTGACACTCACTTAGGTGGAGATGATTTTGATAATGTTATAATCAAATGGTTAGCTGATGAATTCCAAAATGAGAAAAGTGTAGATTTAAGAAAAGACGCCATGGCTCTTCAACGATTAAAAGAAGCAGCTGAAAAAGCAAAAATCGAATTATCTTCTTCTTCTCAAACGGAAATCAACTTACCTTATATTACGGCTAATGAAGCAGGTCCGCAACATTTGGTTACAACTTTGACCCGTGCTAAATTTGAGCAATTAAGTGATGATTTAGTTCGTCGTTCGATGGAACCTTGTAAAAAAGCATTAAATGATATTGGTTTATCTCCTTCTGATATTGACGAAGTGATTTTGGTTGGAGGTTCAACCCGTATTCCTAAAATTCAGGAAGAAGTAGAGAAATTCTTTGGAAAAGCACCTTCAAAAGGAGTGAATCCGGACGAAGTAGTAGCAATTGGAGCAGCGATTCAAGGAGGAGTTTTAACAGGAGATGTAAAAGACGTATTATTATTGGACGTTACACCACTTTCTTTAGGAATTGAAACTTTAGGCGGTGTTTTCACAAAATTAATTGAAGCCAACACCACAATTCCAACTAAAAAGTCAGAAACATTCTCTACTGCTGCCGATAATCAACCGGCTGTAACTTTGAGAGTAGGACAGGGAGAACGTTCTATGTTCAACGATAACAAAGAAATCGGTCGTTTTGATTTAACCGATATTCCGCCTGCACCAAGAGGCGTTCCGCAAATTGAAGTAACGTTTGATATTGATGCCAACGGAATTCTGAATGTTTCTGCAAAAGATAAAGGAACAGGAAAAGAACAATCCATTAAGATTGAAGCTTCATCAGGACTGAGCGATGCCGACATCGAAAGAATGAAAAAAGAAGCGCAGGAAAATGCCGCAAAAGACGCAGAAGCCAAAGAGAAAATTGAAAAAGTAAATGCAGCAGATGCCTTAATTTTCCAAACCGAAAAACAATTGAAAGATTACGGTGATAAAATCCCGGCAGATAAGAAATCAGCCATAGAATCCGCATTGGAAAACTTGAAAACAGCTCATGCTTCTCAGGAAGTGGCTCAAATTGATCCGGCAACTGAAAAGTTAAATGAAGCTTGGAATGCCGCATCACAAGAACTATATGCCGCAATGAATGAACAAGGAGGAGAACAAGCCAACCCAACTCAGGAAAGCACAGCTAATGCAAGTGGAGACCAAGTAGAAGATGTCGATTTTGAAGAAGTGAAATAATTAGTTTTCAAAATAATTGATGAACCGCTGTAAATAGTATGTTTATAGCGGTTTTTTTTTGTTCTTGTGAAAACATCAATAAATTGCCCTTGTTTTGTTACAAAATTTTATAAAATTTGGGTTTGTTTTATGTTGGAGGAGAGCCCTAAATGACCTATTTCTAATGAGTTGGTTCAATGGAAAGCAAGCTCCAGTGACAAACCATTAAATAGATGAAATAAGTAGATATAAAAAACAAAAAAGCCACCATCTCGGGCAGCTTCTTGTTTAGTGATAATGTTGTTTAATCCAATTAAAAGTCAAAATTAATTCCGAATTGAAGCATTTTCCGGTCGTCAAACGTACTGTCTTTAAAATAGGGACTTAGTTCTTGTTTCACATAAAAACTCCACCGATAAATCTCAACCATCAGTTGAGCACCATAAGCAAAATTAGTATTGTTTAAACTGGTTTTTCGATGTCGCCAGTTGATGCCTTCACCTTTCACAATATTATTTTGAGAAATTTTAAATCCACCGTAAGCCATTAAACCAATTGAAATTGTTCTGGAAATATCCCGATAAGAATCACCTTCTGAATCCGTTTTTAATTTTGAGAAATGATAATTAATCCCCAACGGAACCATTAAATAAGTCGTACGTAATTTGCTTTTTTTCAGATTTCCATCGTATTGAATCAAATCTACCACTCCGTCTTTATTTCGGTAAATGAAATAATCATCTTCAAATCGTAACGTTCTCCAAGACAAATACAAACCGGATAGAAATTCAAATGGACTAGAACGATTGAACTGACGATGATAAATTAAACCCAAATCAATCCCGCTTGAAAAACCTAAATGATTATTTAATTTTTCATTGTCACCTTTTGGTAAATGAATCACCCCAAAACTAATGTAAGAACTCAGGTAATTCTTTCCATACAAGCTTTTCTTTGGTTTTCTCTCTTGTTTTAATACTTCTAAATCCGTATTCATAATCGAATATTGCACCTGTTGTTTGGTAATTTCATTCAGATTAAAATCAAGTTTGCCGATTTGTAAATTTATTTTTTCCGATAACTCAAGAGCAACGTTTGCTTTTAGGTTATCGGCATCTTCTTTCGAGATTTTCCCATCTTCCAAGTCGGTATTTATTTTTTCAATCTCTTTTTCCATGAGTAATTTTTCTTTCACTACAATTTCA
>JAQVDG010000250.1 GCA_028698395.1 Weeksellaceae bacterium | reverse complement strand
CAAAATGCCGAACGGGTAAACCAAAATAAAGACTACTACAAACAGCGCCAGCAATTAGCCGAACACCCCTGGGGAACGATAAAGCGACAGCGTGGCTTCGACCACGTGCTTACGCGGGGCAAAACAAAGGTGTTGGGCGAAGCAAGTTTGGTTTTCATCGGCTATAACCTGACCCGTTGTGCCAATATCACAAATGGATTTGAGAGGTTTAAACTACTCATAAATAGCTATATAGACGCCTTTTGTCGTGTTTTTATGCATCAGAAGGCTCGTTTTAAGCCATATTATAACATTGAAATTTCAATACCCGCTTTTCTTTCACAATGACAGGAAGTTAAGTATTCAGCCTTGTATAATGCTGTGAAATGAATATTTTACTACTTTTGGAAAAATTTGGGAGTTGTTGCGCAGACTCCCGTTAGCCGCAAATTATAAAAACCACACAGCATATGGATAATGACTTGAGAATAAAAATAATAGAAAGATTTGATTCATATTATTCAGGAATTAATAATAAAGGAGCATTTCTTCTTGCTTTCAATACTTTCCTTTTAGGAGCATTTATTGTTGGATATAAAGACTTAGTTGACATAGTTGGGTGTAAATGCATTCTTGTATTTAACCTGATGATAGGCATTTTGATGCTTTGTTCTATTATCTCAATGATTTATACAATTATTTCAATGATTCCATATTTGGATTCCAAAGCGAATGATGATAAGAAGTCAGTGTGGTTTTTTAATGATATAGCAACTGATGACAAAAAGGTTTTCTTTGAAAGAATTGATAATTCAAAAGAAGAAGAAACTACTGCTGATTTAAATAATCAAATATTTGAGCTTTCCCAAGGTCTAAGAAGAAAGCATCAATTTGTTAAAATTGCACTGATATTTAATTTAGTTGAAATAATCCTATTAATCCCGATTATTGTATTAATCCTATTTTAGCCCATGAAACTATTCGATAATTATTTAAATGGTATCTCCGATATTGTCAGAGAGAATAGAGTGAAAACTTTTTCCAATTTTTCAGGTGAAAGCCGAATGCCTGAGTATTTTGAAAAGGCAATGCTTAATGAAAACTTGGCGGTTCAGAAAAGCAATAAAAGCAATAAGGTTTTAATAGAGTTTAATAAAAACCAATTAACAAATTTATTTGGTTCAAATCCTTATTCTTTTCATGAGACCACCATTGGTTCTCATCCTGATTTTCAAAACTTGCAATATCATGAATTTGAAAAACATTATTGCGTTTCAATGTTCATGGATATTAAAGGTTCTACACGATTAAATGACAAGTACGACCTATTTCAAATAAGGAAAATTAAAGATACTGTATTAACCTTAGCAATACATGTTGCTTCTCATTTTGGTGGACATGTGCATAGATTACAGGGAGATGGAATTTTCTTGCAATTTGTTAGAAAAGGGCAGCATGAGCAAGATGCTGTAATAAATGCAATTAATGCCGCATCTATTCTTACTCATTTTATTAGCACAGATTTGGCAGAAGTGTTTAAATCAAATGGAGTACAACCTCTTCGTGTTAGAGTTGGTGTTGATTTGGGATTTCAAGATGATGTAATTTGGTCACATTACGGTATTCCAGGCTGTTCAGAGTTGACAACAACAAGCCTACATACAGATTTAGCTGCTAAACTTCAAACTAATGCTCATTCAAATGGAATTTTAGTTGGAGGCAACATAAGAGAAATACTTGATATTAAGGATGAATTTTGTCAAACCTGTGTTGATGATAAAGGAGCCCAAGACTATTATATTTATCAAGGATTTAAAAATTACAGAAAATTTAATTTCAATTGGATTAATTATTTGAATTCATTTGACTTTGTAAGGAAAACATCAAATTCTATTGAGATTGAAGAACCACGAATACGAATTATGTGCAAAGTAAAAGAACCTGAAGAAGTTAATTCCAAAGTGTATTTTCAGAATTCAAGAGCAATAAAAAAAGGTTCAGATATTGAATACACGATTGTTGAAAATGGACATAGTTATTATAAAAAGGAATGGGAAACAATAGAGTGGACGGCTTATAATTCAGGTAAAGAAGCAAAGGACGCAAATGAACTTACTCATGATTTTGGAGGCAAGAATAGAAACAAAATAACCTGTCAAACTCATGCTGGTTATGTAGGTCACCATTATGTAGAATGTGTAATTAAAAGAAATCATTCTGATAATTTAAGACTTCGATTTCCAATATTTGTAAAATAATCTGCGGCTAACAGCGTATATAATTAAGTGCGGTTTCGGTGCTGATAATCAGCATTTTCACCCGCTTTAACCTCTGTGCTTTTCGGCAGGAAAGTGCCACGCAATCCGCACCTAATCATATACGCGGAACGTTACCGCCAAGTGTGAAATGACAACAACACGAAAAGATTTATGAGAATACTTGAAAAAATTGAAATCTCAAAATTTAGATCATTCGGAGATTTAGAAACAATAGAGACATTTGACTTAAATATATTTTCAGGAAGTAACGATAGTGGAAAATCAAATTTATTGAAGGCTCTTAATCTGTTTTTTACTGGTCAATCAGACTTAAATGTAAGATACAATTCTGAATCTGACTTTAATAAGTGGTTTCGTGACAATAACGTACGTGGTCAAAGGATAATTGAGATTAAAGTATTTGTTGCAAAGGGAAATTATGGTGATAAGAAGGTTATTAACAAAGGTTTTATTGCTAAAAAAATCTTTCGTGTAGATGGAGGTTATGATGTGTTTATTTATAATAGAGAAAATGAACAAATTGAGTTAGACTCATTATCACATAGAAAGGCAAATGCAGTAATAAATGAAAAAATAAGATTTTTATATATTCCTGCAATCAGGGATATAAAATTCCGTGAAAGTATTCAAACTCTAATTCAAGAAATTGCAAAATCAACTGATAAAAGATTTAAATCGCAAGACTTGAAAGAAGCATTTGATTTGATGGAAATTGGGATTGATAATCAACTCAAAAGTTTGAAAGAGTACGTAAAAGAGAAAATGGAGATTGACGTTGATACAAACGTAAACTTTAGTACGCTTTTAGAATCATTGACTTTTGAAACCAGCGAGAAAATCAAAATTAAAAAGCGTGGTCACGATGAATTAGAAACGCAGAAAGTAAATCTTAGAAATAGAGGAGATGGTATTCAAATGCAATTTTTCTCTTTCATGCTTTGGTTTATTTCCAAATATGACACTAAACATTTTTACATATGGGGTTATGAAGAACCCGAAATAGCCTTTGAATTCAAAAGACAATTTGAATTTGCAGATATTTTTCAAGGAACTTTCTTAAATGTTGCACAAATCTTTGTAACAACCCATTCTCCAGCATTTGCATTTATTGAAGGAAGTAATGTGACCAAGGTTTTTAGAGTGAATTATGAAAAAGAAAGAAACCCTAAAAGTTCTCGATTTGTAACAAGAGTTTTACCTATTAATGATTATTACGAAGGTTTATTTAGAGATTTGACAAATGCTAGCGAAGAAAGCAAAAAGTCTTTGGAAAGAGATATTTGGGGTATAAATGCACAGAAGATTTCAAAAATGATTGGAGATTCTTTGGTTGAAGTAATTGGCTTAAGAGAAATTTCAAACAGTCAACTAGCAGAATTAAAAAATGTTATAGCAGCGCAAAATGAACAAAATGAATCACTAAAAGCTAACATTTTGGCAATTCAAAATGAGTTAGGTGATTTATTTCCTGAAAAGATCTTTATTTGTGAAGATGAGAAGGCAATTAAATTGTGGGACAATTTAATTTTCGACAAATTGTTGATTGACCGTAAAAAGTTTAAGATTATTGCGTCAAGAGGTTGCACTAATAATGATGTTGAAACAGCATTATTGCATTTAATAAAATCAAAAGTAAGTTATCAACCAACAATTTTCAGACAGCTTGATAGAGATGGTTATACAAACGAACAAATTATTTTTTTAGAAAATGCTCGAACAAGAAATGCAAATTACTCTAAATTTAAAAAGTACAAAGTGTCGTTTCTACCAGTAAATGAAATTGAAAACTTTTCTGTATTAACTGACCCATATTATACAGATGCAAAACTAAAGGAGTGGGAGGTCAGCAATAAAATAACAGATGCTTTCAGACAAACAACAAATAGTAATATCATTGCTGTACAGAAACTTTGTAAAAATGACTCAGAAAAAGATATTTTTAGATCAAAAGAGGCTGAGATGTTAAAAGAAGCTAGAACTGATTTATTGAAATTTTTTCCGGGCAAAGAGATTAAACGGTTAAAAAAGAATTTTAATGCTGAAAA
>JAQVDG010000249.1 GCA_028698395.1 Weeksellaceae bacterium | reverse complement strand
ATTTGCAGAATTTTACCAATGCTTCAACAGATTTTTATGCACAGTATCTTAAAAATACTTTTTACAACAACATAAAGCTAAATTAGCGTTAAAATTATTATAATTACACGTATTTTGATTATAACTTTGTGATGTTAATCTTTAAAATGTAATTATTATGATAAAAAAACATTTGCTTTTACTGTTTTGTATCATTGTATGCTCAAGTTCGTTTAATAATAATGCTCAGTCTATAAAACCAAAAAAATTATTAAAGAAAACAGATATTGCTCTAAAGAATATTCAAACTGTTGTTTATAAAATAGAACACGATTACAAACACTTTTCTTCTCGGGATACAATAAAGAGAATTGCATTATGTTCTCTATTTTTAGATTTTGAAGATAAAATGAATGCATATCACATTTTAGATGTAAAGTTTTCTCAGACTAAAAAGTATGGTCATTATCAATACGATGGTATTTATACATCTGCTCTTACATATCACACTGATTCTACGGATGTTGAAATAGACCATTTAATAGAGACTGTAGTGGAAAACAACTATTCTTCCATAATGGGCACTCATGTCAATAATTATCTTCTACAAGATTATTTTAAAAAAAAGAATATTTTTCGTCAGAGTAAATCTTTTTTGGCTAAGTTTCTTATAAAAAAAATGAAAGTTGAAGAAACTGTTTATTTAGATGAACCTGTGTATCTTTTAACTATTTATGTTAAAAATATAAAATTATCAAATTATGTTCAAAATGTAATAAATAAATATTACATCCGAAAAAAGGATTTCTTACCTGTGGCTTACAGTTTTTACGGAGAATTTGAAGGAATGAAAGAATATGAGTACTATAAAATAGAATATTTAGAAATCAATCCGGATATTCCTTTGAAAGAATTTAAGGTTGATATCAATCTAACCAAAATTTCTCCAAAATCAATTTATAAAAGAGTTAAAAAATATGGCTTGTAAAATGATAGAGTTATGAAAAATAATAAGATTTTTACAGCGGTTTTTTGTCTGTTTATAATGGTATTTGGTATGCTGACAGCTGTTGCTCAAACAGAAAGCCTAAATCTTAAAGAAATTAGTTTAAAACTTAATGATAACAGTATCGTTAAAGTTTCTGATTTAAAAGGAAAAGTTGTGTTGATTGATTTTTGGTACAGAGGTTGTTTTCCTTGCCTGAAAGCCATACCTGATTTAATTAAATTACAGGAAGAATTTAAAGGAGATTTGGTTATTATCGGTATTAACGACATAGATATTAAGGAAGATGTCATAGATTATTTTGACTATAAAAATGTCAACTATTTATCCACTTATAAAACAAGCTATAATATTTCTAAAAATTTTAAAATAAAAGCGTTTCCCACTACTATTCTTTATGACAAGCAAGGAAATGTAATTCAAACTGATACAGGATACAACAAAACAGGAATACGGAAACTGCGGAAAGCAATTAAAACCGCTTTAAAATAGGTGTTCGTATTACTAACGATATTGTGTGAGTTCAGTAGTCCTAAATATTTTTAGTACAACTCGTCGTAAGTTCAGTTAGTAAATACGACAGATTTGGCTTTTTTTCTCTTTAGATAAAATGTTAGGTCTTTGGTTTTTCTACTAAAAAACACACATTAACATAATAGTTCCACATTTCAAGACGCATCAACTTACGTACGAAGATTATACAAAACCAACTGCTCTTGTGGTCGGGACAGAGGCTACGGGAGCAGATGTTTTCAGAAAATCAGCAAACGGCAACATTATTATTTCGATGCAGAGAGATAGATTCGATGAATGTTTCGGTTGCGGCTTCAATTCTGATTTTTGAAGCAAAAAAGCAAAGAAATTTTAATTCTTGTTAGCCAACTGCCCACAAGCTGCGTCAATGTCTTTTCCTCTGCTCCTACGAACTTTTACGACTATATCGGCTCTTTCGAGAGCTTGGATATAATTGTCAATGGCAGTATCCGAAGCCTGTTGAAACATTCCGTCATCAATCGGGTTGTATTCGATTAAATTTACTTTGCAAGGCACATATTTACAGAATTTCACCAATGCTTCAATAGACTTTTTGTCGTCATTTATTCCTTTCCAGACCACATATTCGTAAGTAACTTTACTTTTGGTTTTGGAGTACCAATACTGCAAAGCCTCTTTTAATTCGGTAAGCGGGAAATTTTTGGTAAAAGGCATAATCTCATTCCGAATTTCTTCAATAGCCGAATGCAACGAAACGGCAAGTTTAAACTTTACTCCGTCATCAGCCATTTTTTTTATCATTTTTGAAATACCCGAAGTAGAAACCGTAATCCGTTTTGCAGACATTCCGAGTCCTTCGTCCGAAGTTATTTTGTCGATGGCTTTCATCACATTGTTGTAATTCATCAGTGGTTCTCCCATACCCATAAACACGATGTTAGAAAGCGGACGATTGTGATTTTTACGACTTTGCCGGTCAATGGTTACTACTTGGTCATATATTTCGTCAGGATTGAGGTTTCTCATTCTTTTGAGACTTGCTGTGGCACAGAACTTACAATCCAGACTGCAACCCACCTGAGACGAAACACAAGCCGTAGTTCTGTTTTCTGTCGGAATCAAAACCGATTCAACAATCAATTCGTCAAACAACTGAACGGCATTTTTGACAGTTCCGTCTTGACTGATTTGCATCTGGTGAATTTCGGTATGATTAATAACAAAGTTTTCATCAAGCATCTCACGAATTTCTTTTGACAGGTTGGTCATATCACTGAAATTGTGTGCACTTTTGCTCCAAAGCCACTCATAGACCTGCTTACCTCTAAAGGCTTTTTCTCCTTTAGAAACAAAAAAATCCTGCAACTGTTCTTTGGTTAAACTCCGTATGTCTTTTTTTTCGGTTTGCATTTTGCAAAGGTAGTTTTTTTCTTGACCACATCAGAAAGGTGTCAAAAACTTATGTTAGTTGTACTTACAAATGTAATTAAATGACACTTTGTAGGAACAGAACAAAACCAAAAAGTTCCTGATTTCTCTATAACCTCTGCTGCTTATTATGCGTCTTAAAAAAAGTTTAAATAAGTCCATTGCAATTCAGAAGAAATGTTGTAATTTAGAGTTCAGATTTCTTGTGTTATGACAGAGCTTGAATTAGAAGAAGAAAACAAAGCGATAGCTAAAGAATACAAAGAGCTGTTGCGGATAAGCTATCAGACTCTTTCTGATAAAGACAAAAAGCTAATCAGAAAAGCCTTTGATGTAGCTGTTGAGGCTCATAAAGACCAAAGGCGAAAATCGGGAGAGGCTTATATCTTTCATCCGATTGCTGTGGCAAAAATCGTTGCTTCCGAAATAGGTTTGGGAGCAACCTCTATTGCTGCGGCACTTATGCACGATGTGGTCGAAGACACCTCGGTTACGGTTGAGGATATTGAGCGAATGTTTAATCCGAAAATCGCAAAAATTGTTGAAGGGCTTACCAAGATTGCCCAAGTAAAAACCGATCAGGACATTTCGCTTCAGGCAGAAAATTTCCGCAAAATGTTGCTTACCCTTAACGATGATGTACGGGTAATTCTCATCAAAATAGCAGACCGGCTTCACAATATGCAAACGATGGATTCAATGGTTGATTACAAGCAGGCAAAAATTGCATCGGAAACTCTTTATATTTATGCTCCGTTGTCACACAGGTTGGGTTTGTACAACATCAAAACACAACTCGAAGATTTAGGGCTGAAATATACCGAACCGGAGGTGTTTTATGACATTCTGGACAAAATGAAAGAAACCAAAGAAGAGCAAGATGCTTATATCAATTACATATCAGACATTTTGAAAGAGTCTTTGGACAAAGAAGGGTTGAAATACAGCATAAAAGGTCGTCCGAAATCCATTTATTCCATTCACAGGAAAATGAAAAACCAAAACGTAACATTTGATGAAGTGTATGACAAGTTTGCGTTGCGGATTGTTTATAAAAGTGAGCCGAGTGAAGAAAAATTTATTGCGTGGAAAATTTATTCGATAGTTACCGACCACTACCGACCAAGTCCAAGCCGGTTGCGAGATTGGATTTCTGCCCCAAAATCAACAGGATACGAAGCTCTGCATATTACCGTTATGGGACCAAAAGGTCGTTGGATTGAAATCCAGATACGAAGCGAACGAATGGACGAAATTGCAGAAAAGGGATATGCTGCCCATTACAAATACAAGCAAGGAAACACCAGTGAAAACAGTTTGGATTTATGGGTAAATTTGCTTCGTGAAGCACTGGAAAATCAAGAAACAAATGCAGTAGATTTCGTAGAGGATTTTAAGTT
>JAQVDG010000248.1 GCA_028698395.1 Weeksellaceae bacterium | reverse complement strand
ATTCAAATTTTTAACAAACAGAGAAATTTTAGGATTTAGATTATAATGACAATTCTAACAAACAGAGAAATTCCAGATTTTACAAATTGAAACGGAAAAACTAAACAGAAAGAGAATTTATCAAATTCGAAATTTCAAAAAACAGAAAAATTTTAGAATTTAGATTATAATGACAATTCTAACAAACAGAGAAATTCCAGATTTTACAAATTGAAACGGAAAAACCAAACAGAAAGAGAATTTATCAAATTCAAATTTTCAACAAACAGAGAAATTTTAGGATTTAGATTATAATGACAATTCTAACAAATAGAGAAATTTAAGATTTTACAGTTTGAAACAGAAAACTATCAGAAAAAGAATTTTTTCAAATTAAAGATTTCAATAATCAGAGAAACCTCAGACTTTTTTTACAAATTGAACGTGATTTTTGAAACGGAAAACCTAAAAAGAAAATTGTAAAAAACCGACAAACATTCCAGATTTTTACAATCATTAAACTGATTGAAAAATGGATAGTTTAAATTTAGAACTGAAAAATAAAATTGAACTAAAATCTACAAATTACAACACCGCACATAAAAAATTGCTTAATCTAGTAAATTAGAATGTTTTGTAAACAAAAAAATACTAAATTTAAACATTGGAAAATTACGTTTTCAAACCCGCAACTTTTCATGTCCAAAACCGTTGTACCAAATTTTGAAAGAAATCCAGTTTAATAATTAAAATTTCAAAAAAATAACAAAAAAATAAATAAGAATATTATCTTTGAAATATGAGTAAAGAAAAATTAAAATTCATTGACCTATTTTGCGGAATCGGAGGTTTCAGAGTTGCATTTGAGGAAGCGTGTATAGAAAATAATATTTTACCTGAGTGTGTATTTTCATCTGATATTGACACTTCGTGTCAAGACTCATATGAAGTCAATTTTGGAGAAAGACCAGAAGGAGATATTACACAAGTAGATGAAAAAAATATTCCAGACCACGATATCCTTTTTGCTGGTTTTCCTTGCCAACCTTTTAGCATAATTGGAAATATGAAAGGAATGAATGATACAAGAGGTACATTATTCTTTGATATCGCAAGAATAATTAAAGAGAAAAGACCAAAAACTTTTATCTTAGAAAATGTAAAGCAATTGGTAGGTCACGATGGTGGTAAAACATTAAAAGTGATTTTGCAGACACTGAAAGAATTAGGTTATCACGTCCAATATAGCGTGCTAAATGCTTTGGATTTTGGATTACCACAAAAAAGAGAAAGAGTTGTTATTGTAGGGCATTTTGAACCTATCCTTTTCTCTTATCCAAATCCAATAAAACCATATAAACCGTTAACTGAAATTCTCGAAAAGAGAGTTGATAAAAAATATTTTGCCTCAGATTATATAAAAGACAAAAGAAAAGTTAGTCATAGGTCATCCTACTACCCTTCTATTTGGCACGAAAATAAATCTGGAAATATCTGTTCTTATCCTTATTCTTGTGCTTTACGTTCAGGTGCTTCTCATAATTATTTATTAGTCAATGGAGAAAGAAGATTAACACCAAGAGAAATGTTTAGATTACAAGGTTTTCCTGACACCTACAAAATAACAGTTAGTGATGCACAAGCAAAAAGACAAGCAGGAAATGCTGTTCCTGTTAATATGGTTAAAGCTGTAATTGAAAAACTTCTTCCATTTATTTCTCAAAAACTTGACAAAACAGCAGTTCTTAGAGAAGATGAATTAAAATACAATGCAAGTTAATGAGTAAAAAACAATCACCTAAATTAAGAACTGTTAATAAATCAGTTGCTGCATTTCCTTTAAATCAATTTAATTCTGACTTTCCATATATACTTGGGCAAGAAATAGTTTACTTGTTAACAAGTAAAGGAAGACCTGACCTGGAAGGTTCTGAATGGGAACAAATCTTTGCTATTTGCATTGGAGCAGATTGGAAACCATCAAATGTTGGTTTGGACGATGTTGTAATGGGTAACACAGCTTGGGGAGCTAAGACAGTTAAATCTTCAGTTAAAGATTTTAAAACCATAAAAAAAGTTCGTCTAATTTCTGGTCGTAATTCCCCAGTCTATTCATATGGAGGGACAATTGATACTTCTGCAAACCCTAATTCAGTTGGCGAGCAAGTATTAGAAATTTGGAATGAGAGAGTTTCAGCAGTTCGAGAAAAATTCAAGAATTTGAGGACGGTTGTTCTTGTAAAATCAAATGACTTATCAAAAGTTGCCGTATTTGAGTTTGATACAGTTAGATATGATCCTGAATTGTATGATTTTGTTTGGAATCCAAGAGGAAATCTTGAGGGTTTTGAAAAAGGAACAAAAAATAAAAGGTTCACTTGGCAAACTCACGGTTCACAATTTACAATTCACGAACCGGTTCCGGAACATACATTGATTTTAACTATTAAACAACCTGAAAAACTAGATAAAGATAAAATACTTAAAGCGATTGGATTCGACAAATCTTGGATTACAATAGAACGACTATAAAACTTGGTACAACACCGCATATAGCAAATTGCTTAATTGTTTTAAATAGAAAATTTTAGTTTTCTAAAACTAAATCACAAACATTGGAAAATTACGTTTTCAAAACCGCAACTTGCCATATTCAAACACGTTGTGCTTCATTATGAAAATTCTGCCGCACAAACAGCACATTTGGTTTTTCCTACACGAAATCCCAAGCTAAAAAAACCAAAAGAGCTGTTTTTCCCAACACTCGGAGAAATTCAATCGAAATTTCTTGCATTCCAAAATTTGACAAACTATATTTGACACTTATTGTCAAGTTATAATTATTAAATGGAAACAATCGGACAAATTCTAAGAAACAAAAGACAAGCTCTCGGACTTCTTTTAAGACAAGTTTCAACTTATGTTGATATTGACCAAGCTATATTGAGTAAAATCGAAAGGAACGAGCGAAAACCGACAAAAGAAATGTTGGAAAAACTTGCCAAAATATTACAACTTGATAAGGACGAGTTATTAGTGCAATTTATAAGTGACAAAATTGCTTATGAAATAGTAGATGAAGATTTTGCAAGTAAAGTACTTAAAGTAGCAGAGAAAAAAATCAAATATTTAAAATCACATCCAATTCAAAACTAACTATGCGAACATTAACAACTAATACAGAATACACGAGTGTAGTTGAAGAACCTCAATTGGCTGTAAAATTCTATACAAAAGAAAAAATCAAAAAGGAAAATCAAAAAGGAAAATCTACCTTAAATATGCTTTCCTTATTTTCTGGCTGTGGTGGAATGGATTTAGGCTTTGAAGGAGGTTTTTCAGTTTTAAAATCATCTGTAAACGAAATCTTAAATCCTGATTTCATAAGTAGAGAACTTGGCAATAATTTTGTTCAACTCAAAAAAACACGTTTTCAAACAGTTTTCGCGAACGACATTTTAAAAGACGCTAGAAACGCTTGGGTAAATCACTTTTCAAAAAGAGGACATAATGCAGAAGATTACCAAACAGACAGTATTGTTGATTTGGTAAAACTACACCAAAGTGGAACAAAAGTCTTTCCTGAAAATATTGATATTGTAACAGGAGGTTTCCCTTGTCAAGATTTTAGCATTGCTGGAAAAAGAAACGGCTTCAATTCACACAAAAATCATAAAGGCGAATTCAATACAGAAAATACTGCAACCGAAGAAACACGTGGTCAACTTTATATGTGGATGAAACAGGTTATTGAGATTACTCAACCGAAAATTTTTATTGCGGAAAATGTAAAAGGTTTAGTGAACCTTTCAAATGTAAAAGACATCATTCAAAATGATTTCTCAACAGCTGGAGATAATGGATATTTAGTTTTAAATCCTCGTGTTTTACACGCAGCAGATTATGGCGTCCCACAGTCGAGAGAACGAGTCTTTTTTATTGGTATTAAAAAATCTGCTTTAACAAAGTCAGCACTTGAACAATTAGAAAAAGAAGTTATCTCAGATAATTACAATCCATATCCAAAACCAAGTCATGCTTACACAACAGAAGGAGAAGGTTTAAAACATCACGTTGCCTTAAAAGAGCTTTTTACAAGTTTAGAAGAACCAGAGAAAACAAAAGATTTATCTCATATGTTTTACTCAAAAGCAAAATTTATGGGTAAACATTGTCAAGGTCAAATAGAAATAAAACCTAACGGAATTAGCCCAACGATAAGAGCTGAACATCACGGAAATATTGAATTTAGAAGACTCTCAAAGAAAAACGGAGGGATATTAACAGAAGAACTTTCAAAAGGACTCAAGGAAAGACGTTTGACACCAAGAGAATGTGCATT
>JAQVDG010000247.1 GCA_028698395.1 Weeksellaceae bacterium | reverse complement strand
TTGTGCCTTCTTTTTCAAAAGTATAACGATTTACTACTTCCATGGTTCCGGAACCGTTTAAAACGATATATGCTTTGTCTTCGTGTGTATAAATACTTTGAGCAACATCACCTAAATTTTCTCCGTTGACATTCTTAAAGATTTCCGGTTGATAAACACCATTTTCTCCAATAAAACCAACAGAAGCATTGGCAGCGCCAAAACCTCCTTCATTTACAATTAAAACTCCGTTCACATAATCACCGGTAGGAGTTGGGTCAGAGGAAGGAGAGTCGTCATCATTGTTACAAGCTGTCATTGTCAGAAAGGACAAGGTCATTCCAAAGAGGAATAATCGATTCATTTTTTTCATTTTTTAAAAATTTAAATTTAGATATACAGTATAATTTCTGCCCGGCATAGGGCGGTTTAACATAATTTCATAGTCTTTGTTCCACAAATTCATTATTTGAGTTCCGATTTTATAAGCTCTTTTTTTATCGAAACTCCATTCTAAACCAACATTTGATAGCGCATAATTGTTGATTTCATATAAATTCCCCGTATCGGTAAAAACTTTTCCGGTAAAAACAAATTGATAATAAGCAGATAAATTCTTCCAAGCATAGGCAAGTGAAGCAGTTGATTTATGAAAAGGAACATAAATCAACTGCTTTTCTTTTCTTTCATCCTCCGAAAAATTATAATGGTAGGATAAATTGAATTCTATTTGTTGATAATGCCATTTTTTTTTGTAATTCAAGCGTGATTCTATTCCTAAAATCTTCACTTTTCCGACATTTTCCGGTTTGGAAATAGCTCCTTTTGGAATCCATTGAATTAAATTTTTAACAGAAGTAGAATAAGCGGTAATTTCCAATTCTAATCCATTGAAATAAATTCGATTTCCAACTTCCATTTGCAAAGAAGTTTCGGGGAGTAAATTCAGATTTCCACTTCCGGGCCAATACAAATCGTTGAAAGTCGGCATTCTGAAATTTTTAGAAAAATGAAAACGAATTTGATAAAAACTTGTTGCATCCCATTTAAAACCAAATGAATATAAAAAAGGAGCTTTGTAATCACTTGAAAACTCCTGACGAATTCCGGCCTCATATAAGAGTTTGGAATTAATTTTTTGTTTTAAAATGAATCCGGCTGAACCGTTTTGTCTTTTTGCAAAATGAATTTGCGTTCCTTTTCCTTCGGAATGTTTAAAGTCAAACAATAAATTTAAAAGAAAGGAGCGAAAGTTTGTTGTTAAATTGTATTGAGCAATCCAAGATTGATTTTCTCCAAATTCATAGTTTTTGGAAGTTAAACTTGGGTAATAACGGAAATTTTCACTCAAATGTGCCAGTTTTAATTGAGAAGAAAATCGGAATGAACGGTTTTCCCATTCTATTAGACTTCGAGTATTATAATCTTGGTATTTTGTCGGGAGTGAATTTGTAGAAATCAATGCGAAATTTCGGTTTCCATCAAATAAATTTCCATAAAATTTTAATTGATTTCGGGAATCTAATTTATGGGCAGCAGAAAGACTTAGAGTATGGTTATAAAATTCACCGTTTTCATTTTTCCGATTTTGGTTTAAATACGGATAATCATTGTCAGAAGCGGTTTTTCCGATAGCTAGATTAAAACTTAGATTTTCATTTGAAAAACGAGGATTATAATTCAAACTATACGTATTAAAACTTCCAAAACGAGTGAAAATCGTATTTTCAAAACCTTGATTAAAGCGAAGAGAATTGTTTAAATAAATAGCCCCTCCAATGGCAGCACTTCCATAAGCAGCACTTCCACCTCCGGGTTTAATCAGAATATTGTCAAAAACAAAAGTGTTGACTGTATTAAAATCGGTTTGCCCCAAAAATTGAGAATTAATATTGATTCCATTCCACAAAACAGCCGTTTGAGAGGCGGTAGTTCCTCTGAAAGAAGGGGAAGAAACCATTCCGGCACCGTTTTCTTTCATATAGATTCCTGAAGTAGTATTGAGTAGTTGAGTTAATAAAGGACCATTTTTTTTGATAACCGAATCCGAAAGAAATTGTTTGGTTTGAGTATCCGAAAAATGCAAAAGATAGTAATCCGAAAGATTTATTTCTTTCAGACTAACTGTATCGGACTGCGCCCACAAAAGCTGATTAACGGATAAAATCAGCACAAAAAAAACATATCTTTTCATTGTGTTTTTTGCTTTTCCGCCGAAAGCAATAAAATTTAAATTATAATTTAATCAGGCAGGTTTCCTGGCTTGTTCTGCTTTACTCCTTCCCATCCGCTTTAGGCGAACAGTGGATTGTAGATAAAAGCACCTTTAAGAACTTACAGTTGCGGGGACAGCTTCGGATTTTCACCGAAATTCCCTTTTCATTCGTCTGAGACGAACACCTGATTCAAAGCACAAATATACAATTTATCATGACTTTAACTAAAAATAAAGTAATACAAAAATTCAGTACATTTGTTAAAATTAAAAATTAAGTGATATGGAAAATTCAGGAACAAAAACATCAGACAAAAAGTTAATAGCGGGTTTATTAGGTATTTTAATCGGAACTTTAGCTATTCACAAATTCTACTTAGGTTATACAAAAATTGGTGTAATTCAATTGATAATCGGTATTGTAACTTGCGGATTAGGAGGAGTTATCGGTTTAATCGAAGGAATTATCTATTTAACAAAATCAGATGAAGAATTTGAAGAAACATATATCCGAAACCAAAAAGAATGGTTTTAAAAAGGTTTTTTATTAGACTAAAAGAGAAAGAGGGCAAAAGCTCTCTTTTTTTATGAAATAATTTTCTCTTCTTTTTTCTTATTTACACCACAAACTACAAAATCACGTTATTTGTAATAGATTTCAAGAAGTGAAAATTCATTTTTATATAAGTTTTGTTGTGGGCTTGTTTTTGATGTTTACATTAAAAGCGCAACAACCGGTATGGAAAAACGAAAATTTACGTCAAGACACTGTACAGGTTAAAAGCACAATTATACAGCTCAATTCTAAGTTTATCTTAGCTGAGAAGTTTAAAATTCAGGACGAAAACGGAGAAGTTTTGTCTGAATTATTTTATAAAATGGATTATGATTCTGCTCGCTTAATTTTGGACGAATCACTCATCGGAAAAAAAATTAGTATTCAGTATTTCGTTCATCCCGATTTGCAGCAAGAATCTATTTTCACAAAAGACACCGCATTAATTCATGAAGCTTTCCAAGAACATCGTTATTACAATTTTACGCGAGAAAGAAGGGAATCGAAACCTCTTTTTGACGGATTAAACAGCCGAGGTTCTTTGGTACGCGGAATTCGTTTTGGAAACAATCAGAGTGCGTCGGTTCAATCTTCTCTGGATTTACAGTTAAGTGGTCAGTTGAGTGATAAAATCGGTATAAACGCAGTAATTTCCGACAATAACGTTCCGATTCAGGCCGATGGATACACGCAAACTTTAAAAGAATTTGATAAAGTTTATATAGAATTATTCAATAAAAATTCAAAAATACGAGCCGGACATATCGATTTGAATCAGGAAAAAGATTTTTTCGGGAATTTTAGTCAAAAAGTAACCGGTTTACAAATTGAAACTGAATTAACTCACTCTAATGATGCAAAAACTAAGATTCAATTTGCAGGAAGTGTGAGCCGCGGTGAATTTGTGTCCAAAAAATTTACCGGACAAAACGGAAATCAAGGACCTTACCGACTTTCAGGAAATCACAATGAATTATACATTATCATTGTTTCGGGAAGCGAACGTGTTTATTTGGATGGAATTTTATTGACTCGAGGAGAAGATCGAGATTATGTAATTAATTATAACACAGTAGAGTTAACTTTCACAAGCAATCGTTTGATTACAGATAATTCCAGAATTTCGGTGGAATATTTGTATGCCAATCGTATGTATTCTCAAGTTTTATTGTATGGAGGAATTGAACACGAATCCGAACGTTTTCGGATTGCCGGTCATTTTTATTCCAATGGTGATTCAAAAAACAATCCGTTGAGCGATAATTTGAGTGACGAAGACAAAGAAATTTTGTCCAATGCCGGAAACGATACTTCTTTGATGTTTGCTTCAACCGCTACACCGACTCAGTTTGATCCGGATCGGAATCTGTATCGGAAAATTTTAGTGAATGGAGTGGAAGTTTTTGAGTTTTCAACTAATCCGGAAGAGGAATTGTATCAGGTGAATTTTACTTTTGTCGGAAATAACAAAGGAAATTATATTGCTTCAAGTGTAGTGATTAATGGAAAAATATTTGAATACATTCAGCCTTTGAATGGGATTCCACAAGGAAATTACGAACCGATTCGACAATTAATTCCACCGAAACAATT
>JAQVDG010000246.1 GCA_028698395.1 Weeksellaceae bacterium | reverse complement strand
CAATCAAATTCAAAATAAAGAAGAAGATAACGAGATAATAAAAGAGTTATCTAAAAATAAAGGTTATGATGTCAAGAGCCTTACAGCCGAACAAAGAAATGAATTAACGGAAATTCTGACTCTCGAAGAGTTAAAAGCAGATGGTTGGGATTGGAACTATTTGTCAAAGAACGTATCTGATATTTTTATCGAAACACACATAGATGATTTTCCGTGGGATTATTATCTTATAACAGATGTCAAAAGTGAAATACTACGCAATTTATTTAAAATACAAGGAAAAGGTAATTATGTCAATGTTTTGCTTTCAAAACCGTGGAATTGGAAACTCATTTCAGAAAAGTTTGACATAAACTTTCTTTACAAGCATATTTCTATATTAGCCAAGCGACTTGATTGGCACACGGTTTTAAATCGTTTTTTCATCAACGAAGAAATGGCCGCAAAATGTTTGAATGATGAAACGTTTAAATCGCTTTTAAAGCTGCATTTGCCTGAAAATTTTGTTGTTGCTCACCAAAAGTATATTTGGACACCAGACCTTATAGATTTTTTTGAAAATCAAAATTTGATTCAATGGGAAACTCAAAAATACATTAACGGCTTTGACACAAACGATAACGTTGAATGGAGCAAACCTATTTTTCAGAAGTATCACAATCGTATCAGTACAGAAAATGGTTTTTTGAATGTTAGCAAACATATTTCTGATTACAGTTTGATAAGCGACTTTCCGGACTTCGCTTGGAATTGGGAAGGAATTTCACAAAATAAAAAGCTGATTAGCAACCCTACATTTATTGAAAAGGCATTTCTTGGAGAACTTACATATTCAAACAATTTGCTTTGGAATGAAATTCTATCGCAATCATCTTTTAATGTTTCGTTTTGGAATAAAAACTTAGAGGCTTTTTACAAGGCAACAGAAAGCGAAAAACAATCTGAATTTTGGAAATCACTAACAAGAAAAGAAAAATCAGAATATATTTTTGCAAACAAGCATTTCCCTTGGGATTGGAGTTTCATTACGGAAAATAGTTCAGAAGAAACAATTCTTGATAGCTATGAAGATGATGAATTGTTTGAAAAGTGGGATTGGAAAATAGCAACCCGAAAAATTGACAAGGACACTATTCTCGAACTATTAGAAGATATTGCACAATACGTTGATTGGAAGTATCTGATAAACGATGTTTTTACAATAGAAAACGAGCTTGCAATAGATAAACAACTTCCAAAAATTGCAGCTTGCTTGACTGTTGTAGAGTCGGAGAAACGTAAAGAGTATTGGAAAGACATAACTTGCAAAATTCCCTTTGAAACCTTATTCCCTATTGCTCAGGCAACAATCCAGTTAGATGTTTTTGAATGGGACTGGGATTTTATTTCAAGTCATCCGCATTTACCAAACGATTTTAATACTCTTAACCAGCTAAAAGATAAAATCAACTGGGAGAAGTTCTCAGAAAATGAATCAATTAAAAGAAAGTTTGAATTCAACAAAAGTGAATGGCCATACCAAGAATATTTTAAATATGTATTGAAATACTTAAGAACATTTAAAAATTATTGGAATTGGTCTATACTTACTCGAAATTCAAATTTAAACTACAATCGTGAATTTATTAAAATATTCAAGGATAAGTGGGACTGGGATTATTTAAGTGAAAGTGGCGGTTTTCTATTATCCAAAAAAAGAGATGATAAAAATTACCTTTCCGCACTTCTATCTGAATTTCCACAAATTCAGTTCGATACTCTTTCAAAACGTAAGGACATTGTAATTGATAGCAAACTAATCCTTGAAACAAAAGACAAAAATTGGGATTGGCAAGTTTTATCAGAAAACGAAAAAGCAGATATCTCTAACGAACTAATTCTTGAATTAAAAGACAAGAATTGGGATTGGCAAGCACTTTCAAAACGCAGAAATATTGAGTTCAGCAATGAAACACTTTTACAACTTTTAGACAAAGATTGGGATTGGAATTACTTATCCGAAAACGCAAATCTTGAGTTTAATGCTGAATTCATTGAGAAAACAAAAGCAAAATATTGGAACTGGAAATTAGTCTCAAGGCATAAGTCATTTTCACCGTCAGTCGAAATTCTAACGCTAATCAAGGATTATGATTTAGATTGGGAATACATCTCTAAACATCCTAATCTAAATCCGACTAAAGAAATAATTGCCAAATTTGAAAACAAATGGCATTGGGAAAGTATTACAGAAAATCCACAAATCAATTTTGAGGATATTGATTTTCTTGAACGATTTGCCGACAAATGGAATTGGCATTTTATATGTGCATCGGGTAAACTTCCATTGAACTCCCAAATTTTACACAAGTTTAAGGCATATTTAGATTGGAATTTGATTTCATCAAACACAAATTTGCAATTCACAAAAGAAATAATTCAAGAGTTTAAACAGTTTTGGAATTGGTCAAATCTAAAAGCAAACAAACGAGTTGAAGAACTTTTAGGAAACTATGTCTTAGATGGAATAAACAAAGACGCAACTTTAAATTTCCTTGATAAAATTGAACAACAATGGTCGGAATGGAAAGGAAGTATTTATCACTTTTCCCATATTGATAATGCTGTTGAAATAATTAAAAATAGAAAAATTCAAAGCAGAAATAAAGCGAATATAAAAGGTGATGCCGCAGGAAACGTTGTTCATCGTAGAGACGATGCTCATAACTATGCACGCTTTTATTTTAGACCGCAAACACCAACACAGTTTTACAATGAGTTTTTAGGCAAAAACACAACAGACGGATATGAAACTCACGGAAATTGGATTTCCTGGTATGACAAAGCTAGAGGTCTAGGATTTCCAAAATGTCCAATTCCAATATTTTTCAGGTTTTCAATCAAGGAAGTTTTATTTAAATACGAAAAGAAATGTTGTGTAAGCAATGGAAATATGCAAGCGGATTCTACTCAATTCAATTCCATTGAAAAAATGTTGGATAAATTCAATTTTGATTATTTGTATTCAAATATGAGTTACAACAAAGAGCACAATAGAAAGTATATGAATTACTCACAACAGGAATTTTTGGTTAAGGATGAACTTACTTTTAATGATTTAGCTGATTTTGAAATTGTTTGTCCTTCGGAAGCAGACAGAACACTACTCAAAAACTTATTAGGAAATGAACATAAAGACATTTTTTCAAAAATCGTGGTAGATAGACGTTATTACAACAATGAAAATCCACGAGTGAGAATAGAAGAGGAAGATTCTGAATTGCACATTTCTACTAATTTTAACGGAGATGGCTATTTTGTTTTGAATGGAACATCCGATATAAAAGAAATGGAAATTCTTGTTGGCGATGTTTCCAAAACAAGCAAAGATAAAATCATCTTCAAGTCAAACATTTCCCTTGGTAACGTAAAACAAAATATACAATTGAATTTTATAGATGAATCAAACAGAAATTGGTTTGTCTATAGTAATTATAAAAGGGAAATAAAATCTAGTATTTTAAAGTTATGGAACGAGATAGATAGTATTTGGAAAAAAGAAATCTATATAAATTATCAGCTTAGTAGATTAAACAGTGAGTCCTACTTGTATTGCATTTGTGATGATAGTTACGGGCTGGATTATTTATTTTACCATTTTATAATAAAAAGTTCTAATACTAATGATTCTAACTATCTTGATATTGTTGACGAAGCAATAGCGAGTGGTATGAAAACCTTGACAGAAGCAGATATTAAAGATGCTTTCAAAAGCCTTAGAGTCCTAAAAGTTGGAGGCGTGAAAAACTTAAGCCCAATACCTAATTTCGAAAATCTTGAAATACTAATATTAGATGGTTCTAGAATTGAAGATTTCAAGCCGTTGAAGCGATCACGATTAAAGCAAATTTTTCAAAACTCAGAATATTCAAATAATGATATAGATTTTGAAATTTTAAAGAAAGAATTTCCAAACATTAGAGTAAATCAACTTGAATTAAGTGACTTATACACTTTAGTCTATAAGGATTTTGGGATATTTTTTAATACTAGATGGGGTATTGAACAATTTGATATCAGAGGTCTATTAGTTCATTTTGAAGATTTCTCAGATTTGATTCATAATGCTTTAAATTCAAAAGTTAGACATTACATATTAAAAGAGCACTGTTATTTGGTATGCAAAACATTTACTCAATTCGACTGGAAGTTACCACACCAAATTGATAAAAACCTGTTTATGGTTTTTCTTGGTTTACACGACATAGGTAAACCGCAGGCTTTTTTCGAAGGAGACAAAAACAAACAATATACATTTAGTAAAAGGATTATAAGTGATATATGGGAAAAGTTACCTTTTACAACTAATGAATTGAGATTAGTCTTATCACTACTTGATGGGGATTATATAG
>JAQVDG010000245.1 GCA_028698395.1 Weeksellaceae bacterium | reverse complement strand
TACCTTTCCTTTTTTCACATTACAAAAAAGTGCTAATTTTTCTTTGACTTCTTTGGGTAAATTATATTCCGTACGAGTTACCAAAACATCTGCACGTATTCCGCTTTCCATCAGCAAACGTACCGAATGTTGAGTGGGTTTTGTTTTCAACTCGCCACTTGCTGCTAAATACGGAATTAAGGTTAAATGAATGACCATTGAGTTTTTTTCACCCAAATCCCAAATCATCTGGCGAACACTTTCAATGTAAGGAAGTGATTCAATATCCCCAACCGTTCCACCAATTTCTGTAATAATAATATCGTACTTTCCACTACTTCCCAAAAGTTTAATTCTTCTTTTGATTTCGTTGGTAATATGTGGAATAATTTGAACCGTTTTTCCCAAATAATCACCGCGTCTTTCTTTTTCAATGACTGTTTGATAGATTCTACCGGTTGTAACACTGTTTGCTTGTGAGGTAGGCCGATTCAGAAAACGCTCATAATGCCCTAAATCCAAGTCGGTTTCTGCACCATCTTCCGTAACATAACATTCTCCATGTTCATACGGATTTAAAGTACCTGGATCGACGTTTAAATAAGGATCTAATTTTTGAATGGTTACGGAGTAGCCTCTTGCCTGTAAAAGCATGCCCAACGAAGACGCTACAATTCCTTTGCCCAGCGAAGAAGTAACACCTCCTGTGACAAAAATATATTTAACAGTATTTGATTTCATTGATTTAAATTCAATGGCTGCAAAACTACAATAAATTATTGAGTTGATTGGAACAGAATTAAGAATATTACGATTCCCTTTTCTATGAAATTTAAACTTGTGGGAAGAAATAAAAACTATCAAAAACGTTATATTTGCCAAACTCTAATTCTTCTAATGCTAAAAAGGCGGTTAATATTATTATTCTGCATTTTTGGGTTTGTTAGTTTGCAGGCTCAAAAAACAGAGATTCACAAGCTTTTGGAACAAGCTTCCGAAATGGTCTTTTATAATCCAAAAGAAGCCAAAGCAATCGCTGAACATTTACTGAAATTAACCGATAATCCCGTTCAAAAAGCAGAAGCTTATTACACAAGTGCAGTCGCATCTTATATTATGGGACAATACGATGAAGCATTGAATCAGGCATTTGAATCGAAAAAATTATTACTAAAAAACACTGACTTTCCACTAAATACACAAAATGGGGCTTTGATTCACCGGATTTTTAATCGACTTCAATTATCCGATTATCAAGTGGATTATTTTCCGGGAAGTTTCATTCATCAAGATATATTACAAACAGAAGATTTATTGGTAAAAGCACAATTTTTTGCAGAAGAAAATCTTCGGGATTCTATTGAAATTTTATTGAATCAGGCAGAACCTTCATTGAATCTAAGTAATCCGGGTTATTTGGAAGTGATGTATTACGGTTTGAAAGGTGATTTATCTTTTGGTAAAAAAGATTTTTCGGAAGCTTTAAAATTTTATCGGAAAGCCGATTCGGTCGAAACAAAACTGAATAATCCTTTTTTAGGTGAGGAAATTTATAAAAAACTGACGGCAACCTACTTGGCTTTAGACAGTATTGTACACTATCAGAAAAGTAATGAAATAGCCAAACAACTCACAAGTAAATCATTTGAAATTGAAAATAAAGCTTCTAATCAAGCGTATAATTTAATGACAAAATCATTTGATGAATCTTATCGGAAAAAAGAAAATTTCTATTTTACTACTTTTGTTTTATTGGGTATTTTAGTCATTTTGGGACTTGTTCTGAAAATAATTTTTGGCATTCGTAATAAAAACAAAGAAAAAACACTGATTCAGCTGTTGAATTATTTGAAAAATCATGAAATAAAAGCCCAACAGCCGGAAATGGAAATTTCAGAAAAAGAGATTTTTTTACCTTCAAGTGATGAGGGAGTGAAAGAAAGTGAATTTTTGGAAAAAGATTCTAAAAAAGACATACCCTCCAAACCCGGAACTTTATTGAAAGAAAGCGAAGAACATATTCTTTCAGGATTGAGTAAATTTGAAAATTCTACCCGATTTACTCAAAAAGATATGTCGCTTGGGAAATTAGCCGCCCGACTGAATACCAATACCAAATACCTTTCTGAAGTTATCAACCGCCACAAAGAGAAAAATTTCAGTGCTTATATTAATGAGCTGAGAATCAACTACATAATCCAAAAATTAAAATCGGATTCGGCTTATTTACATTATAAAGTCAGTTATTTGGCAGATGAATGTGGTTTTTCTTCTCACAGTTCTTTTACTACCGTTTTTAAATCCATTGTGGGGGTTTCGCCCAGTGTTTTTATTGAATTAATAAAAGACGATAGTAAAAATATAAATGACATGACATGAAATTTCTAAGAGTTACATATCGTCCGTTTATTTTCGTAATTTTCTTTCTGTTAATTAGTAAAATGGTCTATGGGCAGCATAAAGACAGTCTTCTTCAAGTTGCGATGATTAATGTGTATGACCAACCGGAAAAAACAATTGAAATTGGAAATAAACTATTGGAAGAATACACCTCACAACCCGAGAAGCAAATTCAGGTTTTATTAATTATGACCAATGCCTATTCGTCGATTCGGGAGTATGACAAATCATTAGAAAATATTTTACAGGCTCTAGAAATCAGCCAAAAGTTAGATAATCCGATTTTACAATATGAAGTTTTGGTAAAAATAGCTAATCAGTATCATTCTTTGGGCGTGAATACCAAAGCGTTGGAACTATTAGAAGAATCTGACAGAGTGATTGCATCTGTTCCGATAACCGATTCGCTTCGTTTTAGAATGGGCAGTAATTATGCAATTCGAGGATTTATTTACCGTAATCAGTTAAGTTGTGATATTGCCATTGATTATTTAAACAAAGCGTATTCTTTTTTTTCGACCGGTACGGATTCAGCCAAAATTTATAGTAACCAAAGCGTGGTTTTGTATAATAAAGGAAATTGCTTTATTACTTTGAATCAGTTGGATTCAGCCAAGGTCAATTTTAAAAAATCAGAAAATTTTGCTTTACGAGTTAAAGCCAATAGTTTGAGAGCTTACTCGCTAAAAGGTCTTGCTGAGGTTTATACTTTGGAATCCAATTATGAAGAAGCAATAAACACACTTACAACAGCAGAAAAAGAAGCGGAAAACGTTGGTGATTTAATTCTGAATCGTGCTATTTTTCAAGGTTTAGCAGATAATAATCTGGCTTTGAATAATTGGAAAGAATTTCAATCATATTCTAAAAAATATATTCAGGTTAGTAATGAAATAAAACAAAAGGAAAGGCAAACTATTAATAAACTACTTGAAAAATACCATACGGAAGTCAGTAATAAAACGAAAATATTAACTCGGAATTATGGAATTGGAATTCTTGTTTTTTGTATAATTCTGATAAGTTTTCTTATTTGGATAATTAAAAGTGAGGTGAATTTCCAAAAACGGCATAAAAAATTAAGGTCTGAAATCCGGTTTTAGTGTTTATGGATAAACAATATGCCCACTGTATAATTGTTCGACTTCAATAACATCCGGAATGTTTTTTAAAACCAAATTTCCAGTGCTGGCAATGGTTCCTTTGATTTCAAAAAGGGGAAAAACAATAATATCATTGGTGCTTCGGTGAAATATTTTAACTTTCTCTGACTCTAAATTTTCCCCTTCAAAACGTCCGTTAGCACCCCAAAAATTAACTTCTAAAGTCTTGGTTTTTCCTTTAATTTTAAAAACCGAAGAAACATTATCATTGATGACTAATTTCTCATTATCGATTTCCATTTCAAAAATACTTGAAGGTGTATCGTTCTGAATTCCTGATTCTAAAATTAATTCCGGAAAAGTTAAAACTCCTTCAGAATGGATGGAATATTGAGATGCAGAATAAATTTTTTCTAAAACAGGCGTTTCAATGAAAACTTGTGCTGGATGATAATTCCGTAATAATTCACAACCGTTTTTATCGGTGATTTTCAATTCATTATCAATAATTTCAAATAAAATATCTCCAATTAAATTTTCACCCATTTTCACTTTTACACTTTGTTCGTTTGACTGTTTTACAAAAAGTTCAATTCCTTTTGAAATTGTAATTTTTGTAAAATTCTCTACTTCTATCGTTTGAATTATTACATTTCCTTGCTTTTTAAAACAATCCAATCCTTCTTCGGAATTACAATTCCAAAAACAAAAAATAAATAATAAAAAAAGAATTCCTTTTTTCATTTTAATCATTGATTATAAGCGGATTCCAATTAAAAAACTCACAGCTTCTGCTTTTGAAAAATGTGTTTTTAATTCAGTTCCTATAAATAAATTTTTATAAAAATAATATTTCAACCCGATATTTTGATACAAAAAAGTATGGTTTTTATAATCATCATACAGATAAGCTCCTAAT
>JAQVDG010000244.1 GCA_028698395.1 Weeksellaceae bacterium | reverse complement strand
TTTTTCACAGGGGGGGGGGCTTCTTTAATGGCAATTTTCTTGTCGTCACATGCCTATCTGACCTATAAGATTCCAAATCAGAAAGCAAAATTAGGTTTTTTGTTGCTTTTTGTGATTACCAATCTTCTTTCCATTCACTATTTCAACTATTTCTTTTACCTTTTGATTCCATATATTATCTTAACAAAAGACAAATATTTTAAATGAAAAATCTACTATATATTGTTCCCAACATCAATAAAATAAATGGAGGCCCAGTTTCCAGAATTACAGATTTGAAAAAGGAATTTAAATCCAATGGAGATTTGGTTTTGTCGAAGAATAAGATTCAAAAGGCATTGGCTCTTGATAGATTGAAAATAGTCTATGTGGAGTCGGCAACCAACCGGATTGGTTTTGATGATTTGATTGCACTGATTATTTTGAAAATAAAATCAAAAAAAATGATTGTCTTTATCAGAGACATCTATATTGAACTGTTTCCCAATGAATATAAAGGACTAAGAAAATCAATTACTCGCTATTGCAATCAGGCAAGCAATTATTTCCTCACACTCATATCTTCACAACTGGCTTTTCCAACCTATGAAATGGGTGAGTTTTTTTTTAAAAAAAACAAATACTATCCCAAAAGAGAATTCATTCAGTTACCACCAGCAACTGAGACTGGGACAATATTCCGATATGAAATTAACAAAGACAAAAAGATTGGAATCCTTTATTTAGGAGGTACGAAGTATGCAAACTCCGGATTTGGAAGCTTTGTAGAATATGCCCAAAATTATTCAGATAACTATAATTTTTTTGTTTTGACTCCTGATACAGATTTGAGCAGTAGATACAAAATTCCCAAAAGCCTCTTTGTTTTATGTCTGAAAAGAAATCATATACCCAATTTCCTGAAAGAACATAACATAGCACTTGCATTCCACAGCAGGCCACGAAATATTTATGACGACTTAACTTTTCCCATCAAGATATTAGATTTTATTAATTTTGGACTTCCTTTTTTAACAGAAAGACATAAACCTCTTGAAAGCCTTATAGGAAAAGATTATCGATTGTTTGTGGATTGGGGAAATCCTGAATGTGTTATGAAAAAAACAATGGACGCAACCATTAACAGAATGGAGCATCTTGATAGACTGGAACAGATTGCAAAAGAACACACATACAAAAAAAGATTTGATGAAATTATTGGGCAATAATAAATTTTTTGAATTCAGCTTGGTGTTTTTTGCGTTCACACTCAGCATGTGGAACAATATCAACACGCTAGCTGTCTATCCTATAATCATCTCATGGCGTCTGTTGAATAACTGGAAAGAAAAGGCAAGGTTGCTCCAGCAAAACTTGACAGCATTTGTGTTAATGACGGCTTTATTTTTACTCTTTCTCTCAAATTTTTTGTTTCAGGAAGATAAAACAAAGGCAGCAAAACTCGTCATCAAGGCTAGCCCTCTCTTGTTATTCCCGCTGATACTTTTCAGTACCTCGGTCAAATCATATAAAACAAGTAATATTTTTTCTGCTCTGATTTCGGGTACGATTGTTACTATCCTGATTTGCTGGTTTAGAATTATTTGGGACATACTTTCAAAGAGAGACCCAATAGATCAGGCAGGATATTTCTTTGAATGGATATACACAGATTTCAATTTACTTAAACCATTTAATACACATCCAAGCTATGTGGGTGTTTTGGTTGTCTTGTGTATTATAATTCTGATGAAACATAAAGGGTTTGAAGAATTTAGGAAAGAAAAGGTTTTGTACTACTCCCTACTTTTGATTCAGACTTTTTTTATACTTCAAACAAACAGTAGAATTTCCTTATTGTGTCTTTTACTCTTTCTTACTGTTCATTTTATTTCCAAATTTTCCAGAAAATCCATTCTACAATATGTGTCGGTTCTGGTAGTCTTTGCTTTTAGTATTCTGAAGTTCGATTATTTGAATAGCAAGTTGATGGCGATTTTTAGCCCTGAAGGGGATGTTATCTTAGATAGATACCCAAGATGGCTCTCAATCTTAAGAGAAAATGAATTATTAGGGAATTTTTGGATAGGAAGTGGGAAAGAAAAGGCACAATACATATACAATGAGGCTTATTTCAAATATGGCTTTGGCCAAGCTCTCTCAGAACAATATAATGCCCATAATCAATATCTTGACTTTTTTGTTTCAAATGGAGTGATAGGGCTTTTTGTGTTTGTTGCAATCCTTGTTTATTTCTTTCTAAATACTAGAAGGAATTTGATTGCACAAAGCTTTATACTGATTTTTTCTTTGTTTGCTATAACAGAATCATTTTTTGGAAGAAGTGCAGGATTATTAATGTTTGGTTTTCTCTATTCGATGATGTTTATGAATTTTAAAAAACAGATTCAATGAAATTAGCAATTATAACTCCCAGATATCCAAAAGAGAATGACCCATACAATCATATGTTTGTTCATGTAAGAGCTAAATATTTTAAAGAACTGGGTAACGAGGTCGTTGTTTTTGTTCCATCCTCAGAACAAATTTTCTACAACTACCAAGGCATTGAAGTAAAGCAAATGTCCAATAGAGATATTATTCAACAATATGACGGCTACGACCTTCTATACCTGCATCTGGTGAACAATTACTTTTTAATCAAAAGTGGAGGTTATCCAATTTATAAAGATATCCAAAAGAACAAGAGAACATTTGCCATATATATACATGGTTCTGAAATTTTGAAGTATCCCGATTACTTGTTTGACTTTTCATTTTCACTGAAGGGAATCCTCAAATATTTCTATCTGAATTATTGGAATTCAATCAAAATAGCGGGATTTCTGAAAGAATCAAATCAAAGAAAAAATGCAACATTTATTTTTCCTTCAAAATGGATGAAACAGCATACGGAGTCAATTATAAAATTTAAACTCAATAACTGTAATGTCATTCCCAATGGAATTGACACAAACATGTTTAAATTTGTTGACTCATATAAGAATAGGCACAAACTTCTGATGATTAGACCCCTAACGGACCTTAAATACGGTTTTGATATTGCGATAGAGATTCTCAGATTTCTGCCCTCGGAATTTAAACTCACCATATATGGCAAAGGCAAATATGAGAGATATTGCAGAAAGTTGATCGATAGCTACAGACTGGCTCAAAGAGTTGTAATGATTAATAAGTATATTGAAAGACACGAAATTCCAAATGTATTTAAAGATTACGGTGGTTTTATTGCCACTACCCGATTTGATTCACAAGGAGTCATAATGTGTGAGGCAATGGCTTCAGGATTACTAACCGTTAGTAACAATGTAACGGCCATACCAGAGTTTATTGAAGACAATAAGAATGGGATTTTAGCTGATACTCCAAAAGAAATAGCAAATAAAATCGTAGAGGCGGTATCCAATCAGGAAAAATACCGAATGCTCACATTAAATGCAAGAACAAGGATGGAAAGTATCAGTATAGAAAAAATGGGTGAGAAGGAGAATAATGTGTTGTCTAAATTAATTAAAAGCCAATGTGTGGAATTCTAGGATCGGTTAATTTTAATTTTTCTGAAGATGTTCTTAAGCTCATTAAACACAGAGGGCCTGATTTTTCACAGATATGTCATTATAAATTAGGTGATAACGAAGTAGTTCTTGGACACAATAGACTCTCAATAGTTGATCTCACACCCGCAGGTAATCAGCCGATGGATTCAGAAGATTCCAATTTCTCTATTATTTTGAATGGAGAGATATACAATCATTCTGATTTAAGAAATAAGATGAGTAATCTAAATTATAAAGGGCACTCAGATACTGAAACTATCATCAATTATATCGCACAATATGGAATTCAATCTGCAAAGGATTTTAATGGAATATTTGCTTTTTGTGTGCTGGACAAATTAAACCAGAAGATCTATCTCGTTCGTGATCCGTTTGGGGTGAAACCGATTTATTACTATAAATCAGCTGATAAGTTTCTGTTTTCTTCTGAAATCAGACCATTAAAGAAACTTGTAAATACCTCTTTGGACAAAGAATCTCTCTCTGAACTTTTGAAACTGAGATATAATCCTGCTGAAAACACACTCTATGAGGAAATAAAGAAATTAAAGCCCGGACACTGTTTGATTTACGATATTAATAGCCATAGCATTGAGATAACTCCTTTATTGGTGTCAAAACCAAATAAAAAAGAATATACACTTAATCAAGCGGTTAACCAATATGGTGAATTGTTTGAAAAAGCAGTTAATAGGCAACTAATGTCCGATGTTTAATTGGGTGTACTCCTTAGTTGCGGTATAGATTCAGCACTCGTCACATTTTTGGCATCCAAAGATTATCCGAATAAAATAAAATCCTTTACTGTAGGATTTAAAAATGAAGACTCTGCAAATGAGCTTGATCACG